>CBDUWK010000203.1:0-5003 GCA_965370905.1 uncultured bacterium
AACCATCTTCAATGGGAACCCCCTAATCTTTCAATACTGAAATGTCTTAATTTATGGTAGCTGAGACGGAGGCAAAGGATTCGAGTTTTCCTCCAAAACTCCCAGGTAGGGCAGGTCACGATACCGACCATTGTAATCAAGACCGTAGCCGATCACGAAGACATCATCAATTTTAAAACCGACGTAATCCGGTTGGATATCAACAAGCCGGCGGGAAGGTTTATCCAACAAGACGCAGGAATGAACCTGTTCTGCTCCTCTGTCAAAAACATATTGTACGGCGAGTTTCATAGTCCTGCCTGTGTCCAGAATATCATCTACGATGAGAACCCATTTACCTTCCACGTTCAGAGTTGGCTCTCGAAGTAATTTCATCTGGCCGGTTGATTCGGTTCCTTCATAACTATTAACAAAGACGAAATCTATCAGAGGGTGTATATCGTTGTTGTACAGCAACCGAACCAGGTCTGCTGTAAACATAAAGCTGCCACGAAGAATCCCGACAATTAAAAGTTCCTGATGTTTTAAGTCTCTCGCGATCTCGAGCACCATCTGACCAATACGCGTTTTTATCTCTACTTCTTTTATTAGAGGTGCTTTGCTAAGATGAACCATCATTTTCTTCCTTCTTATTTCCTTTAGATGGGGAGTCTGCTGTTTCAGCGAGAGTATGCTCATCAGATTCAGAATCGTCTGATTTTCCCAGATTTATCGAACATAGTTTTCCGCACATAGTGCATACGATTTGATCGTACGCTTCACTATCTCGGCGCTTTGAACGTGCCAGTTCGGAATCCAGCGCTTCTTCATACATGCCTTCCCAATTAAGGGCACGTCGGTATTCCGACATTTTCAGGTCACGTTCTGCGGCGCCGGGTATGCCTTTAGCAATATCGCCTGAATGTGCTGCGATACGCGCTGCATATACGCCCTCGCGAACTTCTTCGATAGTTGGCAGGCGAAGATGCTCGGCGGGGGTAACATAGCAGAGAAAATCTGCACCCTCAGCAGCGGCAATAGCTCCACCGATGGCTGAGGTAATATGGTCATAACCGGGTGCAATATCAGTCGTCAAGGGGCCGAGAACATAGAAAGGAGCTCCATCACAGATGGTCTTTTCCATCTGGATATGAGACTTGATTTCATGTAATGGTACATGTCCCGGTCCTTCGATCATAACCTGCACTCCGCGATCTCTAGCGCGTTTTGCGAGATCTCCAAGTACGACCAACTCTTCGATTTGGGGGCGATCTCCCGCATCGGCCAGGGCTCCGGGACGCAGTCCGTCGCCCAATGATAGCGTTACATCGTATTCGAAAGCCATATCGAGAAGTCTATCGTAATATTCGTATAGAGGATTTTCTTTGTGGTGATGTTTCATCCACAGAGCCAGGATCGAACCACCCCTACTGACCATGCCGCCTACACGGGGAGAAGTATCAAGTAACTGAATTACCTTTTGGGTAACACCACAATGTACCGTAATGTAATCAATCCCCTGGCGGCATTGCCTCTCAATCTCGTCAAACAGACCATCAGCTTTCAATTGAACGAGCTGTTTCCCATCGGCCAGTAATCTTGCTGCGGCACCATATATAGGAACAGTTCCCACCATAACACAAGATTTTTCCAAAATAGCTGTTCTTATGGCATCCAAATCGCCGCCGGTGGAAAGATCCATCACGCTGTCAGCACCGGCAGATATAGCGACCATCAGTTTGGTGATCTCCTCTTCGGTGTTATAGTGCTCCGGTGAGGTACCGATATTGGCATTAACTTTCGTCGTCAATCCAGCACCGATGCCACGTATCATGAAATCGCGATTCCGGTTTTTAGGGATGACCACATGACCAGCAGCGATTTTCTGACGGATTATCTCTGGATTTATATTTTCCTGCCGGGCGACCTCCTTCATTTCGGTGGTGATCACACCAGCTTGCGCCTGACTTAACTGAGTCATTTTAACCTTCTTACTGCTTAGAGATTACATTGACGTACAAACTTAATACGAAAAATATAAGCAAAATTATATGCGGATGCAAGGGTTTTTAACGTATATAATAAATTTCTACTAAATAAAAAGAGCACCTTTTCCGGTGCTCCGTCAACATACTCATTTATTTATTTCTATGGCATTCTCGCCATGGCATAACCATCGAACATGAAATCTAAGGGATTCAAATGCTGTTTGTTGTGTATCACCTCGTAGTGCAGATGCGAGCCAGTCGATCGTCCAGTATTACCGACCTCACCGATGGGATCATTGCGTTTTACTTTCTGACCTTTGCTGACATAATAGCGATGCAGGTGGGCGTAACGCGTTTTATAACCATTTCCGTGATCGATTACAATGGTTTTCCCGTAGGCAGGTTCTCTGCGGATGTGAATAACCTTGCCATCAGCGGCAGCGTAAACTGGTGTACCAGTCTGAGCGTTGAAGTCCAGACCCATATGGGGAACCCATTGACCGGTGAAGGGATCGCGACGACGGCCGAATAGAGAAGATATAGAACCACTAACAACAGGTCTGATTGAAGGAACACTCATAAGGTACTGAGACTGCTCTTCGAGTTGATTGCTAATTTCTATTAATGATTTTTCCTGCAAGCTTATCTGCCTATCGATTTCATCGATTTTAGCCAGTAGTGTTTCAGCACCTACATTTGCAGATTCGGAATAGGGGAGTGAACCACCAATTCCCATCTGTTGCACCCCGGGATCGAACAAAGGAAGATTTGCTGAATAGCGTAGATCATCTCCATTCAATGCCAGTACGTCTACTCTCCCCTGGAGTTGTTCAAGCTTGCTGTTAGCTGTACGAAGTTGACTGTTCAACTCCTCACTGCGGAAATTCAGGGAGGAAAGCTGGTGAGTGCTATAAGTCTCATAAAGGACAAAACCGGTGGTGATACTCAGCAACAGAAAGGCAAAGGCAAAGGCACCTACGCAGAGATAAAAGAGCCTCCTTGAAAAGTTAAACTCACGCTTCTTAGAGGTACCCGCAGGCAGGAAAATTAATTTAAAGCGCTGTGCCAGCATTCAGTCTCCTTGAAAAATGAAAAATATTCAAACGGTCAAAAAGTAAAAACAATAATCTTAAAAGTCAAGTGAAATTTGGAGTTTGTAGAACCAACTGTAATATTTTTTAATAGAATATAACCATCCAGGCATAGTGTGATTGTGAGCTATGTCATATTATCGTATAATATTTAATATTATAACACTATATTAATAAACAAAACACCGGCGTGAATATTTGCAAATCACGCCGGTCATTTGCCTCTATGAGCTTTTCGGAGGTTCACAGGAAAGATTGAAAGTAAATAAAAGAAAAGTACTATGAGGAATTTTGATCGCTCATTCCTTTCGCAATGCCAGGATGGGGTCAAGGCGGGCAGCTTTAGCTGCGGGGAACATGCCGAAGAAGATACCGACAAATGCGGCGAAGATCATGCCGCCAATGGCTACCGATAGTGACATCGAAGTCGGTAAAAACTGGTCTATTAATTTTGCTCCACTCCAAGCAAGTCCTACACCGAAGATTCCACCGACACTGCAAATCAGGGCTGATTCAATTAAAAACTGCCGGAGGATCTGATTTTTGCGTGCTCCCATAGCTTTTCTGATGCCAATCTCATGCGTTCTTTCGGTAACGGACACGAGCATTATGTTCATAATACCAATGCCACCAACGAGCAGTGAAATTCCTCCAATGATGATACCGGCAGCATAAACACCGGAGGTGATCTGCACATATACATCCATCAGTTGTCCCTGTTCGTTAATGGAGAAATTATCTCCTTCACCGGGACCCAGCCTTCTGGTGCGCCGCATTATGCCCGTCAGTTCATCTTTTAATTCTTCGACTTCGTCGGGATTGGCGGCTTTGACTATTATGGACAGATCTTTACGGCGGCCGAAATGCTTCATCATCGAACCCAGGGGGATTATAACCTGACTGTCCATACTCATTCCGAACATGGATCCTTGCTCTTCAAGAATTCCCACAACCTTATAATCGAATCCACCAATTCTAATTTTTTGTCCGATGGGATTGCGCTGTGCGAAGAGTTCGGCTGCGACTGTGGTTCCTATGACTGCCACATCACGATTTGCGGCGGCATCGAGCGGTGAAATAAATCTGCCTACTTCCGGCATTACATCAGTAGTTTGCAAGTAGGTATCATCAGTCCCAACAATAAAGACACCGCTGAAGACCTCCGACTTATAGCCAACCGGCCGCATAGTATCGGCGTAGGGCGTCACTACACTTGCGTTCAGGCAGTGCTTTTTCACATCCTCGTAGTTCTTCATAGTTAAGCGGGGGCGATTGCGATAGATGAAGAAGTCGTCCAGAATAATCCAGGGGAAGCGCTGAATGTAAATCGTACCGGATCCGAGGCTGGCGAGGTTACCTTCGAAGGAGGTGTTAAGACCAGCTACTATAGTCACCATTAAAATAACGGTCATAACACCAATGACGATGCCGAGGGTTGCCAGCAGCGAGCGCACCTTATTTGCTTTTAAGGCACTGAAGGCGATCTTGGCGGCTTCCAGAATGTCCCAAAACAGATTTCGCATGGTTTAACAAAAGCCAGGAAAGACTTCCCTTACAGTAATGTATCTAAACTGAAGCTGACTTCTCAGCGGCACCATTATAGGTATCCGAAACTATCTCGCCATCCAACAGGCGTACAACCCGGGCTGTGCGACTCGCTACCGATTCTTCATGGGTAACCACAATAATGGTGTTGCCTTGTTCATGCAGCTTATCGAATAACTGCAGAATCTCAATCCCTGTGGCACTGTCGAGATTACCTGTGGGTTCATCGGCAAGAAGTATGGTGGGATCGTTAATTAAGGCGCGGGCAATGGCAACGCGCTGACATTGTCCACCGGACAGTTCGGCCGGTTTATGGTCGATTCTATCCCCCAGCCCAACAGCCTCGAGAGTCGCAATCGCTTTCTCACGTCTTTTACCGATTTTCATTCCAGCATAGATT
>CBDUWK010000204.1:0-4991 GCA_965370905.1 uncultured bacterium
CGATCCGGGTGCATGGAATTACAGAGTTCAGCGCCCCATGTTAGGACAGGATCCCTCCACAGGTGATCTCTACGCCATGTTCCAGAAATATGACTGTGACACCACAGCGCTGAGTGAGGCTGGCTGGCCATCCGGGGAAATCTACATGTCCAAATCTGAAGACGACGGTCTGAACTGGTCGGAAGCTATCAACCTCACCAATACCATCACACCCAACGGTGCTCCCGCCGGACAGTGCTGGTCTGAGCTGACGCCCTCTATGGCTAAGCTGGTTGATGGGACTTGCCACATCATGTACGTAATGGATCGTGATGCAGGATTCGTATTTCAGACTGAAGGTACCTGGACCTTTAATGAGGTCAAATACCACAGCGTAGATGTTGATCTGATTCCGGCTTCTCCTCTGGTACCGCAGTGGCCCTATGATCCTGAAGGCATACCCTTCCACGTCGAACATGGCCCGATAGTCGGAATTCCAGGTGCCGGACGCTATGTGCAGCCTGAGCAATTCGGTTTGGATCAGAACTATCCCAACCCCTTCAACCCCGCCACGACCATCAACTTCGCTCTTAATAAGGTCAGCGAAGTAACCCTCAAGGTCTACAACCTCGCGGGTGAAGAAGTCGCGGAAGTCACTTCAGGGACTTACGGAACCGGTCAGCACAGCGTAACCTTTGACGGTTCCAATCTCGCTTCCGGTATGTATATATATAAACTGGAAGCCGGCGCAAGCGCATTCGCGCGCAAGATGCTGCTCCTGAAGTAAGTAATAGTACAAAAGGCAACGATAAAAAAAGGGGCTGTCCCAAAACCCAGTTTCGCGTCATTGCGAGGAACGTAGTGACGAAGCAATCTATTATTTTACATTGAGTTAGAGATTGCTTCGCTTCGCTCGCAAAGACTTTTTCGGTGCTTTTGGGACAGCCCCTTTTACTCTCACTCTTCAGATCGAAACTCGCCTTTTCGCTTGTTATTTTCTGAACGAGTGCTTATATTCTTCAGAAAGCGAAACGTTAGTAAGTATAAAATGTCATTTGTTAGTACCTTTTTTTGGAGGTTGATATGGTGAAAAAATCCTGGGGTTTTGCTACTCTGGCAGTCCACGGCAGCGGCGGAATTGATCCTACTACAGGAGCTGTTTCACCACCCATCTATCAAAGCTCGACTTTCGCCTTTAAAATTAGTCAGCACGGAGCAGATCTTTTCTCCGGAAAAGAGGAAGGATACATCTATTCCCGCATCTTAAACCCCACCCAGCAAGCCCTGGAAAGAGAGATGGCTTTCCTCGAGGAAGGTGAAGAAGCATTGGCATTCGGTTCCGGTATGGCTGCCATTACCACCGCAGTAATAACCTTTTGTAATTCCGGTGAGAACTTCGTATCTTCCAGAACCTTGTATGGCGGCACCCATGCCATGTACCTTAAAGTGCTGCCTCGATTTAATATCATTCCCAAAGAGGTGGATGCCCTCGATTTAAAT
The DNA here is from genome assembly GCA_965370905.1 of uncultured bacterium. Classification (GTDB taxonomy): domain Bacteria; phylum Electryoneota; class B3-LCP; order B3-LCP; family B3-LCP; genus JALGVT01. The sequence goes on from CBDUWK010000204.1 coordinate 1,480, forward strand.
CAGGTCGAAGATGCTATAGATGAAAAGACTCGCTTCATATTCATCGAGACGCCCGCCAACCCAACGATTCAGGTAATTGATATTAAAGGATGCGCCGAAATCGCCCGACGCAAGGGCGTAAAGCTGGTCGTAGATAATACTTTCGCTACGCCTTATTTACAGAAACCGCTAAATTTGGGGGCGGATCTCGTCGTACATTCAGCGACAAAGTACATCGGCGGCCATGGTGATACGGTTGCGGGAATCAATGTCGGACCGAAGGACATTATGACCGAGATGCGCAAGGGCGTCGCGCAGAATATGGGCGCCATTATCAGCCCCTTCAATGCCTGGCTGCTGCTGCGAGGCTTGAAAACACTTCCGGTTCGCATGGATAGACACTGTGAGAACGCCATGCGAATAGCGCAGTTTCTGGCCTTTCATCCTCGCGTTGAAAAAGTATGGTATCCTGGGTTGCGAACACATCCACAACATGAGTTGGCGCAAGCGCAGATGTCCGACTTCGGAGGAATGATTGCATTCGAGATTAAAGGCGGCCTCGAAGAGGGAAAACGCATGATGGATGCCTTGGAATTGTGTACCCTGGCGGTATCGCTTGGCGACTGCGACACCTTAATTGTTCACCCTGCATCTACTACTCAAAGTTCCTACTCCCCGGAAGAAAGAGAAGCAGCTGGGATTAAAGATAATATGATCAGGATTTCCGTCGGCATCGAAGCGGTCAACGATATAATCGAAGACCTGTCGCAGGCTCTTAAAAAGATGTGATAAAACTTGGTCATTGCTATCCACGTTTTAACCCATCCCAAGGGCACAACTAAACATTGTGCCCTTACGTATACTATATTGAGACTGTTGAAATATACCTATTTTGTCATTCCTGCGCAGGCAGGAATCCAGTTATATAACTGATTATTCTGGACTCCCGCCTTTCCCAAAGGGACCACTTTGTGGCGCGGGAGTGACAGTTGGATACTCATTATAATGTTTTTCAACAGTCTCATATTAAGACACTAAGAAAACCTGTTCGGATAAATGTGGCGACTGATAAACTAAATAAAGCCATCGCAGCTAAGTTGGAAACCCTCCCTGTTTCTCCGGGAGCTTACCTCTTTAAAGATCGCGCTGGGAAAGTCATCTATGTCGGTAAAGCCAAGATCTTGCGCAATCGTGTACGTTCCTATTTCAATAAGGGCGAAGACGGCCGCTATCAGTATCAGAAACTGGTCAAAGCTATTGCTGACCTGGAAGTAATAGTAACCGACTCTGAGATAGAAGCGCTTGTATTAGAAGCCAATCTTATCAAGAAAAACGTCCCCAGATTTAACGTGCGCTTGCGTGATGATAAGAGTTATCCTTATATCCGCGTGACTAAGGAACTTTTCCCGCGAGTATTCCTCACCAGAAAGACTCCCAGGGACGGATCAAAATATCATGGACCTTACACCGATGTGAAGACGTTGCGTCGGTTCCTGAGAACTTTCAAAGGACTGCTTCACATTCGCCACTGCAGCCGGACTATAACCGAGGAGATGATTGCTGCCGGCAAGTATCGCCCCTGCTTGAATTACCATATCGGACGCTGTGCCGGAGCTTGTTCCGGGGAAATCTCACCGGAAGATTATCAACGCAACGTGCGGCATTTTGTCAACCTGCTGCACGGCAGGGATAGTGAATTAGTGGCAGAGCTGCGTCAGAAAATGAGTAGCGCATCGCGGGAACGGAATTACGAAGAAGCTGCCCGGTGGCGGGACAGGTTGCTGCAGGTCGAGGTTTTGGCGCGGCAGTCTGTAGTTGGAAGTTTGGAAGCGCCTGACCTGAAAGACCGCGACGTTGTGGCTCTGGCATATGAAGACGACGATGCCTGCGCCGCCTTATTCCAGATCAGGGGCGGGAGAATTGTGGGACGCTCGCACTTTTACTTAAGCGCAGTGTTTGAAAAAAGCCCCGAAGAGATCCTGGAAGCTTTTCTGAAGGAATATTACCGCCGCACGGAGACCTTCCCAGACGAGATATTTCTGCCTTTCGAAATCGATGACCTACTTATCTTGTCGGAGTGGTTCAGCAGCAGCAGAGGGAAAAAGATCCAGATCGCAGCTCCGAAAATCGGGGAGAAAGCGAGACTGGTGCGTTTGGTGGCGCGTAACGCCGAACTTCTGTTGGCAGATTTAAAACTCCAGAAGAGCAGAAAAGATTTTGTGCATCATGCCCTGAAAGCGCTGCAAAGAGATCTGATGCTATCGAAACCCCCAAAGAGGATCGAAGCCTTCGATATCTCTAATATCCAGGGTAAAGACGCAGTCGCCTCGATGGTCTGTTTTAAAGATGCGAAACCAGCCAAAAGTGAATATCGCAGATTTAAAATTCGTACCGTACATAGAGCTGACGATTACGCGATGATTGAGGAAGCCCTTGACCGGCGATACCGGCGCCTCCTGGACGAACGAAGAAAGTTGCCCGACCTGATCTTAGTTGATGGCGGTAAGGGGCAGTTGAACCGCGCTGTGGAAGTACTTGAAAGACTGAAATTAGGAAATATGCCTGTCATCGGACTGGCAAAGAAATTGGAAGAAGTCTTCCTCCCCGGACATTCTGATCCGCAAAATATCCCCAAGAACTCATCCGGTTTGAAGCTGTTGTGCCACCTCAGGGATGAAGCTCATCGGTTCGCAGTTGACTATCACCGCAAATTACGCCAGAAACGCACCTTGGGTGGAGAATTGGATGGGATACAGGGAGTAGGGGAGTCCCGTAAAAAGGCGTTACTGCGCCACTTCGGATCGTTGCAGAAATTGAAAGCAGCGGATGCTGCTAAAATCACCGCGGTTCCGGGAATAAGCCCGAAACTGGCCGAAGTGATCTATAATGCACTGCGATAACATCATCTTCTGCCGGGAAGGCAATAATCATTTTATCCCTTTTGAACCAGGTTTTCTTATGATTCGATGCCTGTAAGTCGGGTGGCCCGGACAACTCGTCTGTCCGGGTTTACAATAATTAAACCTATGTCTCCATTGTCGAGGTAATCGAGCGCTCCGAAGGAGTCATTCCGGGGAAGCCCTCCTTTTTTAAATCTGTGTGATCCACATAATCAGCGCAAATCCGTGATCCAGACAAAAAAGGTACTCCACGAACTGATCCCTTTCCAAGTTGCGTCAGGTCCTGTCCGCTGTACAACGGATGTGGCCTGACGCTTATATAATATAAGCTCGACTTTTTCCTGCTCAAGAAAGGTTTGAGCTTGACTTTGACCATACAATTTCGTACCTTGTTTAAATTCGAATAGATCAACCTCAGGAGTGATAAATTGAAAATCATCCATCCCTTACACATTTTTAATTGCATTGTAATTCTGACACTGTTAAATGGATGTGCAGAACGCAACGACCCAGTCGGTAGCAGTGGAAATGCTCTGGTTTTGGTAAGTCAAACACCGGTGCAGGGAGCGGCCAAAGATGTTAGCGTAATTAACGAACTGGCTTTTGTTGCCGATGAAACCTTTGGAATTAGTG
>CBDUWK010000205.1:0-4988 GCA_965370905.1 uncultured bacterium
CCAGAATACATCTGGCCAACCTGATCAATTTCGGCATCCTGCCCATGACTTTCACGAATGAGGATGATTACGACAAGATAGATCAGGGTGATCAGTTAGAGATTACGGTACAGGATCTCTCAACCGGAAAACTGGTGGTGAAGAATAAAACTAAGGGTATCGAAATTCCTGCCGAACACTCGCTGAATGAGCGTGAAATTGCCATTATGAAGGCTGGTGGCGCGCTGGCGTTTGCTAAGGAAAACGCGTAGATGTTTTCAGCGGCGTCAGGTCGCGGCTACGCTAAGGACCTGACGCAACAGGTAATGCCTGTCCTCCAGGTGAATGTTAAAGTGTTGTCCGGTACGAGGACCCTACAGCACGAGGACGCAAAATAGTAAATTCCTTCAAAAAACAATTTGAATATATAGTGAAAACCCAACTAGAAAACTTCGATCAACTCATTTCCATCCTCACCCGGCACGGCGTTAAAAAGATCGCTGTTTTTGGATCGTACGCACGAGGTGAAGCGAATCCCCAAAGTGACTTGGACGTTCTGGTTGAATTTGAGGATCGGAAAAGCCTTTTGGATCTGGTGAGCATTGAATTGGAATTGTCTGATGCCTTAAAGCTTAAAGTAGATCTATTAACTGAGAAAGCAATTAGTCCCTATCTGATCGACAATATAAAAAAAGAAGCCAGGGTAATATACTGATGAAGGGCGATCAAGTTTACTTGAAACACATATTCGATGCTATCACACAGATCAAAGAATATGTAAGAAATGTAAAGCACCAGGAATTCCTGAATAACCGCATGGTTCAGGACGCAGTGATGCGAGAGATCGAGATCATTGGAGAAGCAGCCAAAAGGCTTTCAGCAGAAATTCGAGAACAATACTCCGAAATACCATGGCGGGAGATGGCAGGAATGAGGGATAAATTGATTCACGACTATTTTGGAGTGGATTTAGATGCAGTTTGGGACACTGCTGTAAAAGATATTCCTGATATCCGAGATAGTCTAGAAAATATAATTAACGCAGAGGGGAAAAATAGAAATCGAAAGCCATTGGGAATTTAGATGATAAAGATGCGGTTAACAAAAGTCAATCAACACAACCAGAAGAACGATTTCGCGTACTGGCAGTCACAGCCCTATCAAGACCGCTTAGTAGCTCTTGAACAAATCCGACAGGAGTATCATCGCTGGAGGTACGGTGCTGAACCGAGATTTCAGAGAGTTTATTCAGTCGTTAAACGATAACCAGGTTCGTTATTTAGTTGTGGGGGGGTATGCCGTTGCCTTGCACGGAAATCCCCGTTACACAAAGGATATGGACGTCTGGATTGAGATAAGTCCGGAGAACGCTTCCAATGTGATCAAGGCTCTGGAACAATTCGGCTTTGGAGAGCTGAAGCTAAAAGCAGCGGATTTCGTCGTGCCAGATCAGATTATTCAACTCGGGTATCCACCCACCCGCATAGATCTGCACAACACATTAACAGGTGTTGATTTCTCAACCTGTTACGCTTCCCGCGTGGAAGTGGAGATGGAAGACGTTACGGTTAACTTTGTTGACTTGAAGAACCTTAAAAAGAACAAGCGAGCAACAGGACGGTATCAGGATCTGGCTGACCTGGAGAATCTGGAATGAGGTTTTAATAATTGCGTCAGGTCTCCGCTACGCTAAGGACCTGACGCAACAGGTAAAATGGGACTACGATTTCCTCAACAAGTATATGGCCAATGCTTCTTTATTACTTCTACTTTCAGGGAGTGGCGAAATCTTGGTGAAATCGATGGTTTTTACGATGCGTTGGCAGACTCTTTGATATATTACTCGGATAAATATCATGTACAAATATTAGGGTATGTTTTCATGCCCTCTCATGTGCATTTCATATTGATTACAGACGGAACAGTTTTATCGAACTTCATGCGTGATTTCAAAAAGTTCATAGGGCAAAAGGCGGCATCTGACTTGAAATTGGGGAAAGGTGGTGTTTGGATGCCACGATATGATCGCGTCGTTATTCACAATGAAGATGTTTTACTGACAAAACTGAATTATATACATTTCAATCCCGTAAAAAATGAGCTGGTTCAAAACCCTGAAGATTGGTCTTGGTCTAGCGCAGGGGATTATATTCTAAATCGAAAGGGAGCAATTCCCATTTTTAAGGACTGGAAATAGGGCGTCAGGTCTCCGCTTCGCTAAGGACCTGACGCAACAGATAAAATCGGGACAGGACCAGACGTAACAGGTAACGAATTAATCCCGCACATCCGTTACTGGACTGTGCTATAATATAATACAATGTTGGAGGAAAAATGGTTGAATTTGAACACGTGAAGATACCTGCAGAAGGAAAAGCTATAACCATGGGCGCGGATAAATTGGAAGTGCCCGATAATCCTATTTTACCGTTCATCGAAGGGGATGGCACCGGACCGGATATCTGGCGCGCCTCGCAGCGAGTATTCGATGCGGCTGTCCAGAAAGCTTATAACGGTCAGCGTAAAATCGCCTGGATGGAAGTTCTGGCCGGAGAGAAAGCTTTTAAGGCGACCGGATCCTGGCTACCGGATGATACCGTAAATGCCTACAGGGAATTCCTGGTCGGAATCACGGGGCCCCTAACTACACCTATCGGTGGAGGCATTCGTTCCTTGAACGTCGCCCTGCGGCAGATTCTCGATCTATACGTATGTCTGCGGCCGGTACGCTTCTTCAAGGGGGTACCAAGCCCCGTACGCAAACCGCAAGACGTGGATATGGTAATCTTCCGTGAGAATACCGAAGACATATACGCGGGGGTGGAATGGCAAGCAGGCACGCCTGAAGTAAAGAAGGTCATTGAATTTCTGCAGAAGGAAATGGGAGTAACCAATATCCGCTTCCCGGAGACTTCGGGAATAGGTATCAAGCCGGTTTCCGAAGAGGGCACCAGCCGGTTAGTGCGCGCGGCAATCAAGTACGCGCTGAGCCATAACCGCAAAAGCGTAACCTTCGTGCACAAGGGCAATATCATGAAGTTCACCGAAGGCGCATTCAAGGACTGGGGTTACCAGGTAGCAGCAAACGAATTCCGCAATGAGACCGTTACGCTGCGTGAAAGTTGGATTCTGGGTAACAAGGAGGCTAACGCATCGATTTCCGCACAGGATAACGCGCGCCTGGTGGAGCCGGGTTATGACCTGTTAGTTCCTGAGAAGCAAAAGGTAGCTGACGCCGAGGTGGAAGAGGTGTTGAAGTTGTGGGATACGCACGGCGACGGCAAATGGAAATCCAAGCTGATGATAAAAGATACCATAGCCGACATCACTTTGCAGCAGGTACTGACCCGCGCCAAGGAGTTCGACGTAATCGCGACCATGAACCTGAATGGTGACTACGTCTCGGACGCGCTGGCTGCGCAGGTTGGCGGGATCGGTATCGCCCCGGGAGGCAATATCAACTACGACAGCGGACACGCTATCTTCGAAGCGACGCACGGCACAGCGCCCAAATACGCCAACTTAGACAAGGTCAATCCTGGTTCGGTGATACTGTCCGGCATGTTGATGTTCCAGCATTTAGGTTGGACTGAAGTGGCTGATCTGATTGTGAAGGGCCTGGAAGGGGCTATTGGAGCACACACGGTAACTTATGACTTTGCCCGCCTGATGCGCGCTGAAGGCATCGAATGCCAGGAACTGAAATGCTCCGAATTCGGAGAGGCGATTATTAAGCATATGTAGGAAAAAGAATACAGAAGACAGAATAAAAGAAGCGCCCCCGGTTGGGGGCGTTTATTATATATTTTCAAAATCACGCTTGATAAATTGAGTATTTTGGATTATCTTTTAAAGAGGTGGTTTCCGAGTGGGGCAACAGACCGTTGCACTGAGGATCTGACTTAGTAATAATTGACCATGAAAAGTAAAGGAGTAGAGTCGTGCAGAATTCAATCCGAATCATCATTGACACGATAGAAAGCGGGCACATTTTCGATAGTCATTTTGTAATCGCTCAACTTATAAAGAATCATTCTGATGTTTATCTCAATTTTGCGAGTAATATCGATACACCCGTGAACAAAACGTCTATAGTACATGGGCATATAGCACAGGAAATTGCTAGACACGAAGACACTATTATTCAAAGGGTTGAAAATATGTCATGGTCAGAGACTATACATGGTACTGCAAGAGAATGCACCTGCTGGCAGAAAATATAGATTTGGTAAATAAAACTTAGCACCCGGTCAACCAATTGACCAGGTGTATTCTAACTCCTCCAAAGGTATTGCATTTTTACTATGATAAATCTTACTAAATAAATTTGCTGAGGAATCAAGCCATATAGGGGATTGGAAGTGATTAGTACATGGAGAAGATATGGAAGGTAGGCCTAAAAGCTCTGTAGGTGGCATAGCCAATTTGATGTTGAACTTTAATCAAAGTTCAAAGCTGTCGGGATTAGAAGATTCTCTTAATAAAGTGAAGGACAATCAGCAACAAATTGATAATGCTCTTGGACAAATAAAAGAAGCACAAGCCGAATTATCAAGACTCCAGTCACAAACTCTTGAAATCCAAAAACAAGCATATCTGCAACAACAAATTCAGACTCGGATTCAAGTACAAGAAGCTCTAACAAGACAGAAACAGAAGGATTTGAAAAACACAATCTTTGAAGTTAATAATTCTATTGATAATGTACTGGAATCAACAGATTCAATCTCGAGGCTTATTCTATTAGAGATGATAAGCGAATCTTTGTCTGATAATCAAGGTGTAACGCAGGAATTAGAGGAAATCGTTGATAAAGAGTACGCAAAAAATATCAGTAAAAGACTTACTAACACAATAACCGAGATAAGGTCAAATTTAAAAGACGAAGAGCTATTAGACCTCAATATTCTCATGAATGTAAAACCAGAAATTGATCAATTGAAAATTGAGTTGGAAGAAGGAGTATTATACGAAAATGATAAATTGAAGGAAATTGAAGAAATTAAGTT
>CBDUWK010000206.1:0-4973 GCA_965370905.1 uncultured bacterium
ATGGCAGCAGCAGATCAGCTATTAGATGAAAGTCAATTCCCTCAGGAGATGGAATCGATGTCGCAGGACCTGCAGCAGGGGGATACCTCTTCAGCCAAACAGAAAGGCTCGAAAATTGAGACCGGATTGGAACAATTAGCAGAGATGATGAAACAGGCCAAGGAGCAGATGATCAGTACCAGCAAATCGGAACTCGCAGACGCATTGAAAAGAATTTCCCACGATCTTCTCTACCTTTCCTACCAGCAGGAAGATCTTATGGATAAGTCCAGCGATCTGGACAGGGCAAGTCCTCAGTTTCGCACTCAGGCTCAGGAACAGCAAACTCTCAAGGGTCACCTTGAAAAAACCGCTGATGACCTCTATGAATTATCACAAAAGAGCTTTTTCATAACGCCACAGATAGGGATGGCAATTGCCCAGGCCTATAAGGGCATGGATCAGGCATTATCAGGATACACGGCACGGACACCCCGTTCTGTGGCCCGTCCACAGCAGAGCAGCATGGGTGGTATGAACATCGCCGTTATGCTTATCGGTGAGTCACTCGACCAGATGAATTCTTCCTCCTCTTCTACTGGCTTTTCGGAAATGATGGAGCAATTATCTAAAATGTCCGGAATGCAGTCACAGATCAATCAGGGCACCATGACACTTTTGCCCGGAGGAAACAATCCCGGTCAAATGAGCATGGAACAGCAAGCGGCGATGAGCCGGTTGGCTGCTGAGCAGGAAGCCCTGCGACGCGAAATGGAAAACTGGTCGCAATCTAACCAAGAGCTATCAAAAATGATGGGACGGTTAGGGCAATTGAGCGAGGAGATGAAAGAGGTGGTGGATGATCTCAAGAATCGCCAGGTAGATGAACGCACCATCAAACGACAGGAAAGGATTCTCCGCAGACTGCTGGATGCCCAGAAATCAGTCCGTGAGAGGGAATATCGTAAAGAACGATTATCGAGAACGGCCGAAGGACTATACCAGACCTCTTCACCTGATGAGATACAGTTAACGGTAACTCCTGATGAAGTCCGCGAAAAACTTTTACAGGCATTGCGTGAAGGCTATACTCGCGATTACCAGCAATTGATAAAGGACTATTTCGATGCTCTGGCGCGTGAGAACTAAATACCTGATACCGATACTTTTTTTAGCTGTCAGCAGTAATGGATTGGGACAGCTATTGGAGTTTCCCCCGGCAGTTCCCCTGGAGTTGCATCGTCCCCCCGATGATGAAACTCGCAGGATGCAGCGCAGCGCAGCACAGCTTGAAAATAGAGGCGAATATCAGAAAGCCCTCGAACTTTACCTGGAATTATTCGATCGTCTCCCGGAATACAATGCCTATTATGACGGTGTTATACGGAGCTTTTTAGCGGTAAGTAAATATGAAGCAGGATTGAATTGGGTAGATTCTCTGCAAAATGTTATTTTGCAGAATGTTCGCCCTGTCGATCTTACTGCCATCGAAAGGGAACGCTTTGGCAATTACATCGTCGATGGTGGACGCTTTTGCGCCAAATTAGGTGATCGTGAAACTGCTCTTCAGCGTTGGGCGGAACTATATAAAGTCCCCAATATTAGTAGTACGCCTTTTTACAGACTATTCAACGCCATGATTGCAGCTCGATATCCCGAAGGTCTCGAGGATATGGTCCGCAAAGCCCGGTCGGTTACGAGAGATCCATCTTTATTGGCCACATCGCTTGCGGGATTCTATGCAAATCAGGGACGGGTAGATCGAGCTGTTGAAGAATGGCTGCATTTGATGGAATTGAAACCACGACAAACAGAGCATATTAAACGACAAATCCTTAATTTACCTGAAGATGAGCATACCCAATCGCAATTGGAATCAAGCCTGAAGGCGGGCCTTTCAAATAGCGCTATCAGGCTTAATGTCGTCGAGTTGTTAGGATCGATCTACTTTCGTAGCAGAGAGTGGGAAAAAGCTTACAAGCAAGTCAAAGAAGCAGACAAAATTGGGGGAGATTCCGGTCTGGCCATGCTCACTTTCGCCGAGAGACTAATTTCTGAGGGTGAAAACGATCTTGCCTTAAACGTTTTGAACGATCTTAAAGAATCACACGTTGAACTATCAATGTCTGCCAGAGGTTGGCTCGCCCGTGCGCGTAATCTGGAAGCCATGAACGCCTACCAGAATGCTGACTCGATATATTCTATCTTAATTTCCGGCCAGTATATAAAGACTGCACAAGGTCAGGAAGCACTCATACTTCAAGCTAAAATGCGTCTGCATAAATTAAAAGATCCGCGTGCGGCCAGAGAAATTCTTGAAGAGGCACTCAGACGAGTTCCTCGCCTGCGGAGTCCCGGGGAAATCAAGCTTTTAATAGGTGATACTTATCTGGTGCAGAAGGATTTGGAAGCTGCCGGCAGAATCTATATGGAAGTTGCCACCGGGCGGTATGGCAGGCAGCCCGCCTTACAGGCGCATGCTATGGTCAATGCAGCTCAGGTAGAGTTCTTCAACGGGAAGATAGAACGGGCTAAGGAACTATTAAAAGATGCCTCCCAGCGAAGTCCCGATGGAATTCTGACTAACGATGCGCTTGATATGCTGGAATTGTTGCGAAGCGCTAAAGATGATTCGATGGGGATCGCTATTTTTGCTAAAGCAGAGTTGGAACTTCAAATTGGTAATTCAGTAGAAGCTGAATCGCTTTATGTCATCTTGATAGAGCGGCGGGGTAAGGGTGATTTGTATGAGAGAGCCCTGTTGAAAACCGCTGCCTTGAAGCGGCAATCAGGTAGGATTAACGATGCTATCGAAACTCTAACAAACTTCTTAAACCAATATCCCCAAAGCCTGCGTATTCCGGCAATACTGCTGGATCTGGGTGAAATTCATGACGATCTTTTGAGTGATCCCCAAAAGGCTGGCGAATATTATGAGAGAATCCTGATAGATTATCCGGAGTCTTTGCAGACCGATGAAGCTCGAAAACGTTTGCGAGAGCTGGAGTTACCTGAAACATAGGAGATAGAAAATAAAATGCCCACATATGAATACCACTGTAACGATTGTGGATTTAACTTTGAAGAATTCCAGAGCATGGCCGCCGAGCCATTGCATGTGTGCCCTAAATGCAAAGGGGGAGTCAGACGCCTTATTTCCGGCGGTGGTGGAATCATTTTTAGAGGTAGCGGATTTTACGAAACCGACTATAAGCATAAATCTTTTGGCGAACCAAGCTCAACTATGAGGGAAGAAGCCAAATCTGCTTCTGGGAAAACTGATAAATCTAAAGTGAAAAAAGGCGATCTCACAACTAAGAAGCCTTAAATGTCAGAAAACGAACCTTTCAGAAATTCTTCGACTGAAGACGAAAGCAGCAAGCGTTCTTATTATCCTCCGCCTAATGAAGCCTTTTGGGTTTTGGTTGCTGCTGTGGTATTTGTGCTCAGCTTAGGACCCTTTCTAATCAATTTCGGGAAAATAGGGGCGGTTCTCATGGAATTGCTTTTTATTTTACCCCCTCTGATCTACCTGCGCGTTAAAGGCTATTCTGTTAAACAATGCTTCCGCTGGAACAGCATATCTATTGAACTGGTTTTCTCAACTTTGCTTTTAGGTCTTTCCCTTATTATCTTGCTTGACGAAATAGATCGAATATTCAATATGTTCTTTCCCATGCCGGTTGAAGCCTTGGAACTGCTTTCTGAATTTTTAATAATAGAGACCTTCTCAGATTATTTAATCTTGTTGTTGGGCGCGGTGATATTAGCAGCGGTTTGCGAGGAGTCTCTTTTTCGGGGATTCATTCAGTTGTCAATGGAAGCTTATGGTAGTGTTACTAAAGCGGTTCTCTTCAGCGCGCTCCTCTTCGCTCTGGCGCATTTCAATCCCTGGTGGCTTGTACAGATTCTTATATTGGGAGTTTTTTTGGGATTTGTTTCCTGGCGAGCCAATAGCGTCTTGCCGGCGATGCTGATTCACGGTGTAAATAACGCCCTGGCTCTCTGGATGGGGAATACCAGCAATGAAACTGAATGGAGTTGGTATTCGTCAGGCGGACATCTGTTGCCGTCAGTTCTAATTGCCGCTGCCGCAGGTCTGTTTTTAGGGATAAAATTATTCCTCCGCCAAACTGAACATACCTTTCCTAAAGCTATTGATACCAATGCAACCCCCGAAGGTTAAAGTCGCGGTCGTGACCGGGAAGAAGGCGATAAAACTTAGCTCATCGTCCTCGCTGATCCTTAAGGGTGGTGAATCCCTCCCGATGGGAAGAGAGATTACCGTAAGCATTGACCAATCATCACCTGTCCCATATAAAACCGTGCTGTGGTGTGCCAAGACTTTTTGTGAAGAGACTATTGGCAAGTGGATCGAAAAACTCAAAGATTTCGATCTACAAACCTACGTCTGGAAAGTTGGATTGAATCCGGTCGGTGGATACTGGCAGTCGCGGGAATATCGCCTTTTGGTGGAAGTTGGTGAGGATAGTCACCACAAAGACAGTCTATTAAATAGCATAAAGCGTGTTTTCCTAACTTCGGAACCGGTTGAGTTGCAGTGGCCGTCTTCGAAACCCGAATATTCGATCAACGTACATGATGCAAATGGAAATGAGTCCGTTCTTTCTCACGAGTTTACCCTGAATTCTGAAGAATCCATTAAAATTATTCAAGCGCCGATTGGAGAAGGCTTCCATTGGCAGACTAATGAGGACTTGGAATTCAATTCATCAGTATGGCTCGATGTGGGGTTGGATGGCTACCTTTGCTGTGGAGTGGAAATAGACATAGAGGAATATCTGACCTCTGTAAATTCCTCGGAGATGCCCGCAGATTCTCCACAGGAGTTTTTAAAGGCACAGGTTGTGGCTGCAAGATCCTGGTTATTGGCTAACTGGGGAAGTCACCATCCGGGAGAAAGCTATACAGTGTGTAACGGCGACCATTGCCAGTGTTATTATGGTCTTGCACGGGTTAAATCATCCTCAAGA
>CBDUWK010000207.1:0-4911 GCA_965370905.1 uncultured bacterium
ATTGAAATCAGGTCGATATGACCATCCAGGTTGACGTCAGCCATTTCTATCTCGGTCGGGCCGCCTTCCCATTGGGGATCATCCAGACCGGAGGAAGATTCCACGTATTCGAGGGCAAATGCTCCTAAGGGAAGAATAAGCAGAGCCAAGAAGCAGCTTGTCATTATGTGGGGGATGGGTTTCAGAAACGACATGACGAAGACCTCAATTTTTAGGGCAAGTATTGCTAACCTTAAAATATAAGTAATTTTAACGTAAAAGTCAAGTTTAAACTCAGATTAGAATAAATTTTACTGTTGACGTTAGGGCAAATGAATAAAAAAGGCGACCCCGACGGGTCGCCTCTGGATTCCGGATCCCCGAGGGGGCAAGCAAGTCCGGAATGACAGGTTTTTATTATTTCATTAAGACCATTTTGCCAGTGGCAGTATATTCGCCGGCTTGCAGGCGGTATATGTAAACACCTGACGGTAGGCCAGAGCCGTTGAAGGTGATGGTGTGGTGGCCGGATTGGTATTGGCGGGTCGGTGCAATACCCCCAGCGACCCCTACATTGCGACCGTTTATGTTATAGACGTCCAGTTTGACGTGGCTGGCGACGGGTAGATCGAAGTTGACAGTGGTAATGGGATTGAAGGGGTTGGGGTAGGGTCCTGAGATGCTGAATTCATCTGGATATTCGCTATTTCCAGTTCCAATTTCCATTCCAGTCGGATCTACGGGACAGGTTAAAATGGCAAGATGAAAACCCAGGTAATCTTGACCGGTAGTAATAATAAGAGTATTTTCAGGCTGCACATTATTTACTTCGAATTCAAAATAATCAGCCCAGGAATCGAGGTTCGCTACGAAGACGTCACCTGAACCCAGGAGCAGCTCGTCATTGAACTCAACCTTCTCACTAACGCCGCCTCCCCGCTGGGCTGCCTCCATCAACAAGATGAGAGTTCCCTCCCGCTCCTCAAAATCCAAAAAGCGGGTTGTGCTCGAAGCCCACCTCAGAGCTTCCGATCCCTCAGTCACAGCTATTCTCACGTTTGGGAGGGAAGGTTTTTCATAGATTACTACTAAATAGATAAGGTAACAATCATAGATATCAGAAGAAGTGAAAGTGTAAGTTCCATTTTCCGAAACAAACCGGGTAACGTCCCATCTGTACAAGCAGGAGACCAGAGCTTGAGCAGGATCATGCTCTATGGGCATGATAGTGTCCAGATTCGCATCATTGAATATACTGGAAGCGAAGCATTCTTCACGCGGCCAGGCGGTTATTGCAAAGGAGGCTGATACTACGTTAGAACCGGTGGGAATATCTTCGATGACAAAGGTTCCAGCTGGGTTATCTGCGGTTTCATAAGAAATGGGCTTTACGATGACCTTGCCATGACCCTCCCATTCGAAGTAACTTTGGAGAGGATTATCGCCGGCGGTATTAAGGGCTCTGCCTGGATCTTTCGGTGAAAAGCTAAAGGTGCCGGTAATGATAGTTAGGGTGAGTAAACAGGAAAGGGATAATCTTCGCAGTGCAGTCTTCATCAGCATTGTCTATCCATGATAGCGATCAGATTTCGGGTTAGATTTTCCTTAAAATATATGATATGGAGAGTCGGTTTTCAAGAGATTTCAGGAGGAGTTTAACCGCTCTTTTCAAGCCAGTCTTTCCCACGGTTCAACGTCATAATCGAAATTGAAGATCCAGGGTTGATAGGGCGGATCGTTCAGATTTTGTCGGTTAAGAGTTCTCTGTAGCACGGATTCGTGTACGACCGGTTTGCCATGGGTCTCGGCGTTCCAGGTTCTGGTTTTCCTGCGGTAGAACTGCGTCAGACGACCGCCTCTGGAGTTGTGCATGTGTCCGTCGGCCCTGGGTTTGAGCTCTATACCATGTTCAGGGTATATAAGCAGACCGTGCTTTTGAGCTTGCAGGATCATCCATTCAAGGGCAATGTCTGAAAGTCCATGCTTCTGGTATCCACCCCCAATATCGGTGTGCATTCCGCAGAACCAGACCTGTTTTGTGGTCTGGTGTGGGTATAGTTTTGTGTCCCATAGCGTGGGATGAAAGGTGAGGCGTTCATCGTCCAAAGCTAAGGCATGGTAACCGTTTTCCACGCTCTCGCTCAAACGCAGATCGTGGAATTTATGTTTAAATGTCTTGATCTGGTTCAAGAAAACGTCAACGCCTTTAAAGGGGAGTCCCAGCGCCATGACGGTATCCCACACTCCGAGAAATTTGACGCGAGCCCACATGATATGGTGCCTGATCACGAACGTTTTTGCCGCATTTCGGCGAACCTCATCGTCCGCGATCTTGTAAATCTTAAAAGCTTTTTTGATGAGCTTAGCTCTCGACCGAGGCAGAATCCCGAAGAGATGGATAAAACTGGAAAGGCTGCGGACGGTGGTAGCGCCGCGACTGAAACCGAAGAGAAAGATCTGGTCCCCCGCCTGGTAGTTGTAAAATAAAAATTTATAGCAATCGATGATGTTCCTGGAGATGCCCATACCTGTTACATTACCAGTGATCTTCCTCCAGTCGGTGCCCAAGCCAGGATCGTAAAAGGATATCTGGTCAGGGGTGCGGTCTTCGATCATGTTGAAGAGTTTATAGACGTTGGTATTGTGGCCAATCCCGCCGTCCTGTCCGGTTCCGTCGGAGAAAATTACTATATTTTTAGGCATAATGGTATCGTCCTTGGAACGAATTAATAATAGGAGTAATAGAACAGAGATTTTAAGCTGACGAGGACTATCTCTTACTGTCCTTTTCCCTTCAGGATTATCCCTACGGTGGTGAGGATGATCTTGAGGTCCAAGGCGATGGACATGTTTTCGAGGTAGAAGAGATCGTACTGGAGTTTGTCCTTGACGTCGGTTAGAGATTCGTCGTACTTGTGTTTGACCTGTGCCCAGCCGGTAATGCCCGGCTTGATATTGAGGCGGCGTTCGTAGAGGGGGATGGAGCCGCGAAATTCGTTGACGAAGGCTGGTCTTTCCGGACGCGGACCGACCAGGGACATATCGCCTTTTAAAACGTTCAGGAGTTGAGGGAATTCGTCGAGGCGCAGTTTTCGCAGCACACTGCCAACTCTGGTGATGCGCGGGTCGTGTTTTCCCGCCCATACGGGTCCGGTCTTGGCTTCAGCGTTGTGCACCATAGAACGCAATTTATACAAGGTGAAGAGTTTACCGCCCCTCCCCACACGTTTTTGCGTATATAAAATTGGACCCCTAGTATCTAAACGGATGCAGAGCGCGATGAGCGAGTAAAAGGGCAATCCGAGGAGTGTTACCAGGAGCGACACGATAACGTCGATAATTCTTTTCGCGCCTCTCTCCCAGGGTGAAAGAATGTCGGGGAAGACGTCTATCAGGGGGACACCGCGCACCTGGGCGGTACGCACGTGACCGTACAGGGTTTCGGTCAGGTCGGGGAGGATCTTAATACTTACATGAAGATTAGCCAGCCGGGATATGATACCAGGAAGCTGTTCTCGTTCGCCGGGGGCGGGCGCCAACACTACCTGCTTAATACCGCGTTCCCGCACCTCCTTTTCCAATCCTTCCATCCCGGAAATAACTCTAACTCCCAGATATTCCTCTTCAACGCTGCCATCGATAAAACCACATACGTTCAATCCCATGTCGGGAACGCGCCTGATCTGACGCAGGAAAGCTCGTGCCCGTTCATTGAACCCGACTATCAGAGCGTTGCGAAGACCGATTCCTCTGGAGAGCAGCCGATGCTGTATTCTGCGAATGATCACGCGGCCACCTCCGACAAAGAGAATTATAAAACCCCAATATGACATCAGCACGACTCGGCTGGGTGAGAGAGGTTGCTTCAAATCTATGGTGACCAGAAAGATGATAAAAACCCCGACCATTGAAGCCTTAGTAACGGCGAAGAAAATATCGACGGTACCCTGGCCATAGAGGGAGCGGTACATGCCACGCAGAAGCAGGATAACCACCCAGCCGGTGGACATGAAAAGTGAAGGAATCCAGAGATGCTTAAACTCAGGTGCGAGAGCGACTTCGTAAAACAGCCCGGATTTATAGCGCAGCAGATAAGAGCCGATATAAGCCAAATTCAAGGCGAGGAAATCGACCACAAAGAGGGTAACCTTTTCACGGGAGACCTTCACAGTCCGTACTGCTCCTTATAGTAAAGCTGGTATTCACCGCTCTTGACACGGCGCCACCAGGTTTCATTTTCGATATACCAGGATACGGTTTGACGCAGTCCGGCGGCAAAGTCATAAGTTGGCTCCCAACCGAGCTCCGTATTAATCTTGGAGGCATCGATGGCGTAGCGGCGGTCATGGCCGGGGCGATCCTTTACGAAGGTTATCAAAGTTTCGGGTTTCTCCAGGATTTTCAGCAGTTCTTTCACGAGCGCCAAATTATGCCACTCGTTACTCCCGCCGACGTTGTAAACCTCGCCGGTTTTGCCTTTCTGTAGAACAACCCATACAGCTCGGCAGTGATCTTCCACATGTATCCAGTCTCGAACGTTCAAACCATCGCCGTACACAGGAAGCGACTTATTTTCCAAAGCGTTGGTTATCATCAGGGGGATCAGTTTTTCCGGAAACTGGAGGGGACCGTAATTGTTGGAACAACGCGTAATCACTCCGTCCAGCCCGTAGGTATGCACGTAGGCACGAAGCAGCATGTCAGCGCTGGCTTTGGAAGCAGAATAAGGGCTGTTAGGTGCCAGAGGAGTGTGTTCTGTAAAGCAGCCGGTCTCCGGTAGGGAACCGTAAACTTCGTCGGTGGAGATCTGAACGAAGCGCTTGACCTTGTATTTCAAGGTCAGGTCCAGCCGCACCTGTGTACCGCTTATATTGGTCTTCAGGAAGACGGAGGGATCGGGGATAGATCTATCGACATGCGATTCGGCTGCAA
>CBDUWK010000208.1:0-4889 GCA_965370905.1 uncultured bacterium
CCGGATTTCAGGAAATCGAGGAGGTTCATATCTTCAAATCTTTGATCTTCTGGTAGAGGGTGGTAAGACTGATGTTTAGCTGGTCTGCTGCAGCTTTTTTGTCTCCAGAGTTTTCAGCCAGTACGCGCTGAATATAGGCACGCTCGAACTGTGCCAAGTTCTCCTTCAAACCGGCCGTATCGCCTTTCAAAGAGGTTTCATATAACTCGTGTGAAAAGTCTTCTGCAGTTAGATATTCTCCTTTATGAAATAGAAGAGCTCTTTTTATTACGTTTTCCAGTTGTCGGACATTCCCGGGCCAGGGGAATGATTGTAATGCTGATATGGCATCAGAAGTAAGCATGGGAGCTGCTTTGGCCTCGCGCACGCTGTGGCATAAAACGAAGTGCTGAGCAAGCGGCTCGATATCTTCCCATCTATCCCTGAGAGGTGGGATATGGATGACAAAGCCAGCGGTGCGATAATAGAGATCTTCCCTGAACCTTTCAGTTTCTACTTCTTGTTTGAGATCTCTATTGGTGGCGGCAATAAAACGACAGTTTGCCGTCATGGCGACATCGGAACCGAGAGGACGTACTTCACCATCTTGCAGGACCCGAAGCAACTTTGATTGCGCAGAGGTAGGTAGTTCGGAAATTTCATCGAAGAATAAGGTGCCATTCTTGGCACTGCGTATTAGGCCCTGACGATCCTTGATAGCTCCGGAATAAGCGCCCCTGACAACTCCGAACAGTTCGGATTCCAGCAGCGTTTCTGGCATACCACCACAGTTGACAGGAACGAATGGTTTATCCATGTTCTTAGAGAGAGTGTGAATTAATCTCGCTACAATCTCCTTCCCTGTACCCGATTCACCGGTGATCAGGACATTGATCTTGCTCTCGGCAAGCTTTTCTGCTGTCTTAAAAATCTCCTGCCAACTTTTCGATTGACCGACAAACTTCTGACAATTTGCGCAGCTACCTCCCCGGCACTCCCTTTTCAACCAGGCTAATTCACGTCTGCGTTCTACGTCCTCAAAGCACTCTTTCACTTTCAGGGAGAGCATATCAAAATCCACTGGCTTCAAGAGAAAATCCACAGCTCCAAATTTCATGGCTTTTACCGCGGATTCTACTGTACCATAAGCAGTTAACAAAATCACCCGTATATCTTTGTGTTTTTTGCGGACAGCTTCGAGCAATTCGAGTCCATCCATTTCAGGCATTACAAGATCCGTGATGATAAGGTGCACACCTTCCCTTTGGACGATCTCCATCGCCTCGATACCATTCGAAGCCAGCGAACATTCATATCCTTCGTCTGCAAGCATGCCTGACAGACTGTTGCGTATATTGGCTTCATCATCTACAATTAAAATTCGATCATACATTCTCTTAGCTCAATTTTAAGGGCACCTCCAGCAAGAACGTTGTCCCGCCGGATCCAGTGGACTCTACAGTCAGATTTCCTTGAAACGAACGTGCCAGACTATGTGACACCGAAAGTCCCAAACCAATTCCCTTGCCCGGTTTTCTACCCGTGTAGAAAGGATCGAAGATATGGCTAACCTGATCTTTTGGTATACCCGTACCGTTATCCCTCAGGCGCACTTCCGCACTACCACTATTACCCGAGGTCGCTTCCACTGAAATGTTGCCATCTTTTTTCGTGGAATCAGCCGCATTAAAGAGAAGGTTCATCATTATCTGTATCACGGCATCTTCATTTGCATTTACGAGCAGTGGGCTTTCTACAAGAGGAATACGGACGCTGCATCTCTTCAACCTTCGGTCCAACCTGGCTATCTGGTAAGCTTTATTTATACTCGCCTTTATATCGAAAGTTGTAACGCTGGTATTTTCGGGATGCGCCAGGTCGAGCATCTGGCGTGAAAGCCTGGTAAGCCGCGCAATTTCCTCCTGAACGAGGTCAAGTTGCTCGACAACGAAAGGATCATCCTTCTTTCTCCTTTTTACCAACTGCACAATGGATGAAATGCCGGTCAGAGGGTTGCCCAGCTCGTGTGCTACTCCGGCTGCCATGCGGCCGAGTGAAGCGAGGTTCTCCCGCAACAATAGTTGGATGCGGGAAGATTCAAGTTCTCTGGTACGAGCCTTTACCTGATCTTCCAGTGTGTTTCTGAGGTCAGTCAAACTGTCCATCATATCGTTATAGGAGTTGGTCAGATAACCTATTTCATCGCTGCGAACTAGAGGCGCTCTTTCGTATAGTTCTCCCTGTTTGGATCTTTCTATAACCTGCACCAGGCTTTTGATCGGTTTGACGACCTGGGATTGAATAAGAGCCCAGATAATCAGGATCGCCAGCACCATAACGGCAGTTCCGATATAGATCATCATTTTTCTGCGATTCAGGAGACGGAGTTCTATCGGCGAAAAAGCGAGCTCGGTGAGAAGGTTTCCGAGATATGCTTGAGAGCTGGCGTGACAAGACTTGCATTCAGATGTATTCTCTAACGGGAAATCTGCCTGGAAGAGGTATTGACCGCCATTATCTATCCGTACATTCTTATTTTGGGATGGATGTGTACTTTGCTCGCTGTGGCACCCTGTACAAGTCGGATGGGTGCTCTTATCGGTTTTCAGTCCGATACCTGAGTCACCCACCGCATATCGTAAATACCCCTGATTATCATAGATGCGCACGGAAGCCAGATCCTGGCCTAAAGGAAGCATGTTAACATAAGTTTGAAAATCATGTAATTTATTCTTTTCCATGTCACGCAACATTATCGCCTCTACTATACCGCCCACTCGCTCACTATCCAGTAGTTTTCGTTCAAATACCTCCCTCTGGGAAGAGAGCAAAATGATATGAAGACTGACGGTAACAACTACAACCAATCCCACCGGGATGACTAAGCGCAGGGCAATGGAGCTGCGAATGTTATCAAGAATATTCACTTCTGTTATTAACTATCCATAACTGATTAAGATAAAATAAATAAATTAACTAAACGGCACAACTCTAAAAGGAGAGAAATTCTGAAGTTATAGGTAGGGATGCTCAGGTTTGGAATTAGATCCAAGCCTGAGATTACCATCGCTTCGCTGAGAGTTTAGGGACGCTATTCGAACTTTTGAGGGGTGGGATAAGCTCTATGCTACAGGACTGGGGTGGCATGGAATGGTCCACGCCACCCCAGTAAATGACTTTTAGGTTGTTCTTGTTTGATTAAATGAACCAGAAATCATCCTGTCAGTTACCATCCCCCCAGCGTCTCTCCACTGAGCGGTAAAGAATGGGCAGTAAAAACAGCGTCAGCGCTGTCGATGTGAACAAGCCGCCCACGACAACCGTCGCTAAGGGACGCTGAACTTCAGATCCTATGCCACTTGAGATTAGTAGGGGGGCCAACCCCAGCATTGTTGTCAGCGCCGTCATTATTACCGGCCGTATGCGAAGCATAGCTCCTTGCACCACAACCTCCTTCATCGGTAAGCCTCTCATTCGGAGGTCATTGAAGTAGCTGACCATGACAACTCCATTCTGCACCGCCACACTAAACAGAGCGATAAAGCCGATAGAAGCGGGAACGGACAAGTACTGACCTGAGATAAACAACCCGATGATGCCGCCGATCAGAGCGAGCGGAATGTTTAAGTAGATCAAAACAGCATGGCGGAGGGAATTGAAGGCCAAGTAGAGGAGAATAAAGATAATGAACAAGGTCACAGGTACGATAATCGCCAGGCGAGCCATGGCTCGCTGCTGATTCTTAAATTGTCCTCCATACTCGATGAAGTATCCGGGTGGCAGATCTAAATTGAGTGACAGTTGCTTCTTAATTTCCGCAACGACACTGCCCATATCGCGCCCTTCAACATTTGCCTGAGTAACAATTCGGCGCTGGTTTTTTTCGCGGTTGATCTGAATGGGACCGATTTCCTCCCGTATTTCGGCAACACTTGATAACGGCACCAATCTGCCCTCGGGTGTATTGATCATCAGTTGGCTGATCTTTTCAATATCTCGCCTGTACGGTTCATCCAAACGCACGAAGATGCCGAATCTCCTAACGCTTTCATAAACCTGGCCTACTACTTCACCACCTATACCCAACTCAACCAGCTCCAATACGTCATCGACGCTTAATCCGTAGCGAGCAGTCTTCTCGACGTCTACATCCACCACCACCTGGGGCTGACCGAATGATTGTTCCAGCGATAAATCTGCGATTCCTTTTACACCGGACATGATCGACTTGATTTCTTCACCTTTCTGACGCAGGATAGTCATGTCTTCCCCGTAGAGTTTCACAGCCAACTCCGCTTTTACCCCTGATAATAATTCGTCGAATTCGTTTTGAATAGGCTGAGCGATATGGAATTGCAAACCGGGGTAGGAATCCAGATCGCGCCGGATATCTACAATCAGATCTTGTTTGGATCGATTTCCGGGCCATTCATCGTAGGGCTTCAAACCGACCATGATTTCAGCGGTGTTCACCGGGTGAGGATGTGATCCAGCTTCAGGTCTACCAATGCGGGTGAGGACGTAGGTGACTTCCAAATGCTTCGAAATTTTTTCCTGCATTAAATCCATGATCCGGGTCATCTCACCGAGTGAGGTTGAAGGTGCGCCAACCACCTGCACCTGGATAGATCCTTCTTCCAGCGTAGGGATAAACTCTGTCCCCAGGAACGGTATTAACGTCAGGCTGAAGAGCAATGCTGCAAGGGTTAAAGTCAGGACGAGGTAACGATGCTTATAGGTCCAGTCAAGCGCTGGTCGGTAGCCTCGTTTGATCGCTCTTAAAAGGAAGCTCTCCTTTTCCGAGATTTTACCACGGAAGATCAGCGCCGCTAACATCGGAATGAACGCAAAGGTGAAGACCAGCGACCCAATCATTCCGAAGGTGATTCTGAATGCGATAGGGCTGAACA
>CBDUWK010000209.1:0-4887 GCA_965370905.1 uncultured bacterium
ATAGCGGGCCCCGCAGTGTTCGCATTCGCGGCGGCGGCGGGTGGTTTTGCCATGATGCAGCGGTCTGCTGTCCAGGACACGAGAACCGAGTTTTTCACAGCGGGGGCACCTCACAATCTAAGAGTCCTCCTGCTGGGGTGGGTCCACTTTTCTCACTTTCACCTGTGCCTGTTTCATAATCTCCAGTGCGAGATCATCGGGATAACCGTCGGAGATAACAAACTCAAGCACGCCGGCATTAACCAGCATCTTAGTGCAGAGACTGCAAGGTTGGTTGGTGGCGTACAACGTCGCGCCTTTTATGGAGAATCCATGCACGGCAGCCTGGATAATAGCGTTCTGTTCTGCGTGTACAGCGCGGGACAATTCTTGCCGTTCACCAGATGGTGCGCCAGCTTTATCGCGAAGACATCCGCCCAGTTCATCGCAATGCGGAAGCCCGGCAGGGGGGCCATTGTAGCCGGTGGTGAGAATGCGCTTATCCCTCACCAGGATGGCACCGACCTTGCGGCGCAGACAGGTGGCACGCTGCGCTACCAGGTGGGTGATCTGCATAAAGTAAGTGTCCCAGGAAGGGCGATTCATGGTAGGGGTTAGGGTTTAGGGGTTAGGGATTAGTTTTTTATGCGCACTATGTACAGACAGGCATAACCAGGGTGCCGAATCTATGTATGCATAAATTTGACATTGCTTATAGATTTTAATTGAATCTACCCATTGGTTAAAGGCATTCGGATTCACCCAAGCCACGCTAAAATTAGGCATAGAGCCCTTATTATAAATGCGAAGATCAACAGCGAAAAAGCCATCGGCCTCTTGTTTATTATATTCTCGCCAAAGTTGACCTTTAGCGACTGCGCCTGGATTTATAGCCATTGTTGGACCAAATTCAAAAGTATCTAATTCCTCTAAGCTCTCGCATCCATTTATGGGCTGCAATAAATTCAAATCATCAGATTTCAAATGTGCAGATCCATTTTTATGTCTTGAGAAATGAGAATCAGAAATCAATAGCATAGAAGACACGTAAATATCTCCTGTATCTGTTAACACAACGCAGCCGATGCGGAATATTCCGCTGGCTGTAATTCCTAAAATTTCAATTCTTATTGTTTGCTTATTCAGTTTTTGGCCTTATATAAAAAATCTTCGTACAGTTTCTGGGCAATCGTAACATCATTTGAATTTTCACCATACTGATTTTTACGCCACTCAATAGCCTTCTTGAATAGTTCACCTGCACTTTCTTGGTCACCATCAAACCAATTATATTCAGCACTGTTTAATAGAGCTCTTGAGTAAATATTTCTATATATTTGCTCTCTCGGATTTGCTAACAATATAACTTCTCCTGTTATCAACTCCGCATCTTTATACATTCCTTTAAGGGCTTTGATTCGAGCTTCTTCCAATCTAACAATTAAAGTTCTTGGGTCGTCTGTGCTCAATTTTTGAACAGTTCTTTTCGCCTTCTCAAGATGAAATACTGCCTGATCAATATTCCCATTTTCGACGCTTTTCATGATTGAATTCACATGTATACTCCATTTACGGCTCCAGAAGAAAAGCAAACATGCAATACTTATTACTGTTAGTATAATTACAAGAATTAGCCACATCAAAATGCCTTTAAATTCTTTTCTAAAGATACGGAATCATTATGCTCCTTTCTCTAAAATAGAGAGAAGGGTGAGGAGAACCATCCCAATCCGAATCTATTCCAGGAAATCCTGGTAAATCAGGAAGCTTTTACACAGCTCTTCGACCTGCGCACGAATATCTGTAATAAGGCGCTCATCATCGGGATGGTAGATGACTTTGGCGATCCAACCACCGATAGCACGCATCTCCGACTCCTTCATACCGCGGGTGGTGAGGGCTGCCGTTCCGATGCGGATTCCTGAGGTGATGAAGGGGCTGCGCTGGTCAAACGGCACCATGTTCTTGTTGACGGTGATACCTGCTTTTTCCAGAGCGGCTTCAGCCAGCTTTCCGGTGATTTCCTTGTTGGTGAGATCGACCAGCATCAGGTGATTATCGGTTCCACCGGAGACCAGTTTGAATCCGGTCGCCATCAAAGTTTCACTCAAAGCCCTGGCGTTTTTAATGATCTGTTCACTGTAATCCTTGAATTCGGGTTGGAGTGCTTCTTTCAGGGCTACCGCTTTGGCGGCGATGACGTGCATTAAAGGGCCGCCCTGGATGCCGGGAAAGGTAACCGAATCTATAGCTTCGGTTATGGTCTTCGGTTTAGGCATACCGGAGAGCGTGATTTCACCGCCCTGGTCGTCGGACATAATCATACCGCCGCGGGGGCCACGCAGGGTTTTATGGGTGGTTGTCGTCACCACATGGCAGTGCGGAATTGGTGAAGGATGATGGTCTGTTGCAACCAGACCGGCGATATGAGCGATATCTGCAACCAGATAGGCACCCACCTCATCCGAGATCTCCCGAAATTTGGCAAAATCGATGATCCGAGGGTAGGCTGAGGCGCCGGTCATAATCATCCTGGGTTTGTGTTCGAGAGCGAGCTGACGCACCTGGTCGAAGTCAATCCTGCCAGTGGACTCCTCCACCCCATAAGCTACTATGTTATACAGTCTCCCAGAGAAATTAACCGGACTGCCATGCGTCAAATGACCGCCATGCGACAGATTCATCCCCATAATGGTTTCGCCAGGCTGCAGCAGCGCCATATAAACCGCCATATTGGCTTGCGAACCGGAATGAGGTTGTACATTTGACCAGAAGCATTTGAACAACTCCTGGGCACGTTCGCGAGCTAAATTCTCTGCCTGGTCGACGTACTCACAACCACCATAATATCTCTTGGCGGGATAGCCTTCTGCATATTTATTGGTCAACACCGTTCCCATCGCTTCGATGACGGCGCGGGAAGTGAAATTTTCTGATGCGATCATCTCCAGGGTATAGCTCTGGCGGTAGATCTCACCTCTGATTACGTCCTGAATTTCGGGGTCGATTTCGATTAAGGGTTTCATAGGAATCTCTACAAGGTTAGATTACTCTTTGAGTAATTTTAGAGAACAGATCAATCCGTTGCATTGCGCACAAGTTCATACCAGGTATTCGGTCTGCTTATTCTGGGAATATAATTATTCTTGAGTTTGGGTAATAGTCGAGGCTAATATTGCTTGTATATAAAAGTACCATTTGCTGTTTTTATATTCAATCCACTTATTTCAATAAATCAAACAGATCATCCTTTGATAAACCACACTGTTTTAAGATACCAAGAAGCGTCCCTTTGGCCAGATCATTGTGTAAAGGTACAATGGTTTTATAAGCTCCTTTTTGTAAACTTACATGACTACCTCGCTGACGCACAACTTGAAAGCCACGCTTTTCCAGAATTCGAATAAGCTTCTTACCAGAGACTGAGGGGAGCTTAGGCATCGACCGCGACCTCGAGGGGATATAAAACTACTTCCCCCATACTTTCAGGCAAGTCTTCCGTTCCGAAACTCTCAATGTAGAGCTCAACAGCCTCTTTCAAGTTTACCTGGGCTTCTTCAATTGTTTTACCTTGACTCACAACACCCAATTCGATACAATGCGCTACATACCATTTTTCTTCTTTGGTAATAACGGCAGTAAACTTATTAGTCATATTATACCTCCCAATATGTGGCTGTATGTATTGGCAGCTCTACTCCGTCGGATTCAGGGAATCCGACCTACGGGACTCAATAATCACCAAGTGTGCTGATTTTGTCGATACGTCTCTGATGCCTGCCACCTTCAAAAGGGGTTTTCATCCAGACGTCGAGTATTTCCAGGGCTGTGTCGGGATCGGTGAAACGCTGTCCTAGTGCTAAGGCGTTGGCGTCATTGTGGCTACGGCTCATCTCCGCCATAGCCGGACTGGTGCAGAGGGCGCAGCGGACGCCGCGGATCTTATTGGCTACCATACTCATACCGATGCCTGAACCACAAATTAAAACGGCCCTCTCAGAAATTCCATCAGCTATGTCGCGCGCAGCGAGAACTCCGTGGTCGGGATAGTCAACTGAGCCTTCATCGTGTGTACCACGATCGAAGACCTCGCAACCATCCGCTTTCAGTTTCTTCTTTATAGTTTCTTTAAGCTGATATCCAGCGTGGTCGGAAGCAACCGATATTTTCATGGCTATTAAGTTACCGTCAGGGTCGCAACGAACCCGATTACGGGGTTTCAGGTGTCAGGTGGGGACACCTGACACCACCACATTGTTAATCAGTCAGGGTCGTCCCAGACACCGATTATGGAATTACACTGCTGCAATGGGTCGGCGCGAAGCCGACCCTGGGGTGAATGGAATGTATTCAGTAATTATTTTTGTGATATCTCACTGAGATATTTTTCTATATAGCGAAGCTCCGGCCAATTGGGATTAATCCAAGCGTAACCTCCGCCTTCGGTGGGGTCTTTCTCATGCTGGTGCATAAACCAATCTGCGTATTCCGGAATAAGCTTCGATTCCTTGAGGTACCTCAGGTGATTACGCGCCTGATCCATCACACTGTAATCTCCAGTGCTGACCGCGTTCTTGTAGAGACCATAGGCTACCAAAAAGACCAGTTTGTCCTTGTAGCCGGGCGCTTTGCCCTGGGTTTTATTATCCGCGGCAGCTTCGTAGATGGCGGCTTGTGCAACGTAGGCTGCTCCCATTTTGGAATTTTGGGAGAGGGCTTTACGGGCATAAGTACGCGCCTGTGAGAAGTTACTCAACTGACAGTGTACGTTACTAATCTCGACCATGATGTCAGGGTTCTCTTCGATTTTGAGGATTTTCGAATAAGCGCTGATTGAAGCGTTAAAATTACTCAGGTTCTGCTGTACACCGCCTAAAGCTTCCAAGGCGCGCACATTGCCGGGTTCAA
>CBDUWK010000210.1:0-4855 GCA_965370905.1 uncultured bacterium
TTTTACCTTCGGATAATACGTTCTTTGCGCCAGTTCTCACGGCAGCGTCCATAACACCGTTTTCAGAAGTGTTCAAAACGATCCTTACCCTGGTTTCCTTTGATAGACTGTCCTTAAATTTCTCGATCCGTTCTACCTTGACGAGCCGTCCCTCCACAATAATCCCCACACGGTCGGCTAACTGCTCTGCATCTCGGATGATATGAGATGATAATACCACCGTAACTCCCTTTTGCTTCGATTCACGTACAAGATGTCGGAACAGTTCAATACCCAGTGGATCCAGATTGAGCGTGGGTTCATCGAGAACGAGCAGTTTCATCTCTGCGAGGAAAGCGATGGCAAGCCCTAACCTCTGCAGCATTCCTCCGGAAAACTCGTGTAAATACCGGTCAGCATCCCCTTCCAATGTGACCATTTCGATTACTTCATCGACTCTGTTTTTGGGTATGCGCTTAAGTCCTGCGTGCAGGGTTAATACTTCCCGGGCAGTTAAGCGCTCTGGAAGAGATACGCGCTGCGGCAGGTAGGAGATATTCTTTTTAACGGTGGTTGGGTCCTTAACTACATCTGTACCGTTGACCAGTATTCTTCCGCGAGTCGGTGTGTGTAATCCCACGAGTGCACGCAAAACGGTCGTCTTTCCACCACCGTTCGGACCGAGAAAGGCGAATACCTCGCCCTGTTCTATGGTTAAATTCAGTGATTTTACGGCGGGGCGTTTGCCGTAGTATTTTTCAAACTTTTCGAATTTTATCATTTCCTGATCGGGCAGAATGGCGATGGTGTGCAGGTCTCCTCCTCCTGCTGAGATGAAACAGGGATACTACCGGAACAACAGAGCAGAATAGGAAGAGTGTGGCTGCAGTATAGCTTCGACCTGTAGTCATTTGATCAAGTCGGTTCCATGGAACTCCTTCATTACCGATTGGTTTGGTAAGAGGACTGGGATCTTTTTCTGAGCCGAGACTCAGGATGGGCAATGTTCGTTCTGCCACCTCTAAAATTTCCGCTGCCGGGCTGAACAGGTAAAATCGCACTTCGGGAACTTCCGTTTCCACAATTTGGAATACATTCTGAATTTTGTGTGGAACGTCTCCTATTCCATCTCCATTCAGGTCATAACCCCTGTAATCGCTCCAGTAGTTCCCTTGATTATCGGTCGACCAATGGGTCCTCGACCTATTGGCATCGACCAAAAGACTGGATAGATTGCCGATAAAGTTATTATGTGCCAATTGATTTTCTTCACAGTTTCCATTCAACTGAATCGCTAAATCATTGTCGATAATGTCATTGCGAAATAGTTGATTGTGATTGCTATTACTGAAGAAGAGGCCGCGGCTGTTGTCGATCACCAGATTATCTTCAGCAACTGTGTAGTCCACGGACTGATAGAGGATACCGTAGGCGCGAAAGCCGCGACAGCGAGCGAAGACGTTACGGTAGAAGTAAATTCTCTGTGAATACATTAGAGCCGCGCCAGCAATGTTCTCCTCGAACAAGTTCTCGACGAACCGGTTGTCATTCGAGTACATGTAGTGCAACCCATAACGGACATGGTGGATATGGTTATCGTGGGTCTCGGTAGAATCGGCAAACGAGAAGTAGATACCATCGCGAGTGTTGAAAATCTCGTTCTCATATAGTTGATTACGCTTCGAATTCCAGAGATGGATACCATTCCCGCGATCAGCTTCAATCAGGTCGAGACGCCCTTCAATCTGATTGCCAATGATGCGCGTATAGCTCCCGCCTTTAACGTATATCCCGTGAAGAGATTCTTCAATACGACAGTTGCGCACTGTAACTGAGTCGGCTTCGATACGAACACAGGCCAGATCTTCTATGAGCCTGGTCCCGCATTCGCTGATGACAAGACCATCGAGGATCACACCGGGAGCGCTAACCAGGATGGCATGCCCCTGGTATCCGCCGCTGATACGAGGC
This sequence comes from uncultured bacterium, assembly GCA_965370905.1. GTDB lineage: Bacteria > Electryoneota > B3-LCP > B3-LCP > B3-LCP > JALGVT01. The sequence continues at coordinate 1,951 of CBDUWK010000210.1, forward strand.
ATGCCCTCACCTTTCAGGAAAATAGGGACGTCAATGATTAGATTTTCCCGGTATAAGCCCGCCGAAACGATAACCGTATCATGCGGGGCCGCTTTCCCGAGAACGACTGTGATCTTCTCGGACGCCGACACGTGATGTACGGCAGCTTGTCCTTTTGTCAGCAGTATGGAACTTAAAATCAGGATCTGTGCGGCTAACCATATCCTTGTCCGGACACGGGCTTGTGAAGGTTTAGATGTAGCGTTTAGCACGTCGTCAATCTTGCAGAGTTAGAGGTCAGGGTCACATCCCTGCGATTTTTTCCAGTTCAGCGTCCATCATCGACTTGGCTCTCATCCCTGCTACGCCGGTTTTAACCAGTAACTGCCAGGCGCCTTCCAAATCCAGGAAGAGTTGTTTGTCATATTTTCCCTCTTTCTTCCTGTTTTTACAATCACTATACAAATCCAAAGCCTGGGTGAGTTGAGCCTGGGTGTCAACCCATTCTTCGTTTAAAGTTGGACTGAATCTGCTGCCATATTGCTTGAAGCCTTCAGTTAAGTAGGCAGCAACGGGATTCAGGATATTGAGCACCTGAATTATTTCGATTTCCTTGTTATGAACGATTACTTCCCAATCTGTATCCGAAGATACCGTCTTAGCTTCAGGCACCGGAATTGGATCGGGTGCAGTAACGTTCAATTTAATTGCCGGTTTGGATTCTGCAACCTGCTGCTGTGTGTCAGATCCGCCTCCGGAACACCCTGCCATCAGAGCAGCGATTGCAATTAATACGATCAACCGATGCATTTTACCTCCTAATCATTGGTTCGTGGCTTTATTTGCAGAAATTACTACTTCGTTTTTTGCCTTTTCGGCAAGGATAAATAAACCGCCGCCAGCAGGAGCAATCCAAAAATGAGGAATAAGTAAGTCCCTATAGAAGGATAAGACCAGACTTCAAACTGGCCTACCATCTTATGCCCCAATACGGGCGGCGTAAAAGGATCGACTTTTACCGAAGCTCTCGGATCGAGATTATAGCCGTATTCGTGGAGTTTGTACCAGAAACTCCACAAGGAAAACATGCCGAAATAAGCCGATATCACCAGGATATCGATTAGTGATCCCAACGATCCTATCACTGCAGCCCGTAGGGACAAAACACCTACCAGTCCGACCACCAGGGGAATCCATTTAAGCTCGGTAAAATCTTCGATCTTCAGTTCAGCCATACCTATGTAATGGTTCAGCACGTTAATTTCGGTAAGATCATTGCCGTCATCACCACCGACCAGATCGTGGCTGTAGATATATAATTCCAGACCTTCCGGGTATTGCTGAGCAAAAAAGCTCATCCGCCACAGCGGCAGGAAGAAGGTCGGAATCATCATCAGCAACGCTATAAGAACCAAAACTCTGCTCCTGACGGTCAGCGGTATCGACAGCGTCTCAGTCAATCTCTTAAATTTCTCCTCCACGATTCTCCTCATTCGCAATTTATTTAGTTCCGATGTACAGGATCTCCGCCATCGTTACCTTATAACCTATGCTTCCCTCCTTCCTCTATCAATGTCAAGGGGAAGGAAGGAGCTGTTCAAAGCTATGGTTTTACGAGCAGATACCCTTGCATCTCCTGGTGCAAGGCACTGCAGAAATTGGTACAATAGTACGCGTAAACGCCCGATTTATCGGCTTTGAAGGTGACCGTTTTGGTTTCACCGGGATCGACCACCATATTGATATCGTAGGCGTCGATTCCCAGGCCGTGCAATTCATCACGCGTTTGCTCGATGTTAGTAATGTGAATCTTGACGATATCGCCCTTGTTGCAGCGAATGACGTCAGGGGCGAAGTAAGACCGAACCGACATCATCCATACTTCAACCGTTTTGCCCGTCCTTTTGATACGAGCTTCCTCAGCACTCCAGATTGCATTGGGATTCTTCGGCCAGTAAGGATCGTCTTTTTTATAAACTTCAACGGCGTCGATCTTGTCAGCTTTTATCATCAATGCATAGTGTGGTTCCGGCTCGGTAAAGGCATCGTACAAGAGTTTCATCTTATCGCCCGATATGTCGATCAATTGCGCCGATTCTGGAATAGATGGCCCCACGCTGAGATGCCGTCCTTTGGAGAGCTTATTCAAAGATACCAGGTAGTTGCTGTCCGGTGACTTGGAATCGCCCTCAGCCGTCACCAGGTGTCCGATGTTGTAAGCTACCGGAATTTTATCTACAACATACTGGTTCATGTCAGCGCCCTGATCGTAAGGGGGCAGCTTCCATTTAGCGACCGCACTTTCCACAAACAGGGAAGTGTAGGCGTAGCCATGAGCGTCAAACTGGGTGTGCAGCGGCCCCAGACCGACTGGAATTTCAGCTTCGCGAACTGAAGTGTAGGTCAGAACAGGAATGCCATCGACAGTATCTTCGAAGTCTTTATCAGCGATGGCTTTCTTGATCTTCTCGATGTCATAGACGGTTGTTGTAGGTGATAGCTTGCCTGATCCGACAATCCAGCGGCCGGTCGGATCTACGTCTATACCGTGAGGGGATTTGCCCAGAGGGATCAGATAAACAACACCGGGTGCCTGGTCCGGATAGATGACCTTGGCGCCTTTGATGTTCTTATATTTTCCGGCCTCGATAGCCTTCTCAGCTTCACGGAAATCTACCATGACAAAATAGTCTTTGTCACGTTGAGAGGCAGTAATCTCAAGCTTAGCTCCTTCGATAAATTCACGTTCAGAATTATAACAGGTCCAGAACAGGTAACCGTAGCTCGGGCCCTTTCCCGCGTCGCCTAAGTCATAGTTGAAGGGCGGCATCAGGATTTCCCAGGCCAGGGACATCTCACCATCATCAGGATCAACTGCTATGCCAGCTACGACACCATGGTACTTGGTCGCATATTCGGTGACGTC
>CBDUWK010000211.1:0-4839 GCA_965370905.1 uncultured bacterium
TTAAGGAAAGAACGGCGATTTTAAAAACTGTCGGCGACTCTTTGCACCAGTACCATAAACCAATGCCACCGATGAGAAGAGGTGTAAAGAGATTCTCATTGGGATATAAATGTGGGAATCTCAGCAAATACAAGTTAAAGACCAGAATTATTCCGGCAATAAATCCAACTCTTGCACCAAATAAATGCTTACCAATATAATATACGATTGGGTAGATAACCCCCATGAGTAAAATCTGAACTATTTGCACTAAAGGCGAATAATTCCCGAATAATTTGAATAGAAACGCTAACCAAATAATATATGCAGGCATCCAATATGCTGTAGGTTGACCTGTGCGACTCGAGCCGAATTGTAGCTTGTTTTCAAACAAGTACCTTTCCCGACACGTAACCGGCAGGTTTTCTATTGATTTCGGTTGGGATGGATCGGAAATTCCATGACCTTCCAGCAAACTAACGGCTTTGCCAGGATGATTGTCACCGTAGTCTTCTTGTGACGGCGCGACTAAAAAAAGAGTCAAACTTATACCCACATATAGCGCGTATAACATTAAAGAATGATAACTTATGTTCATTGTACTTATTCTCATGATACCTGATTAGAACACTCTCTGAGTCTGGGCAATAAAGCAGTATCAGTTACCGTGAAGCGGAATTGTCAGACTGGAATCGATAGGTAAAGTGATGTAACTTTCTCTTTTAAGTACTTCATATAAATGTTCGGCTATATATCGATATCCCTCCTCAATTCGGATGAACGTAGTCAATCTCGGAATTCGTAAAAAAGACTTTTGGGTCCAATTCCGTGAACTTTGCTGCAATATCAGCGACCGGGATGCTTAAATCAGCGCCCAATTTTCGAACTTCCGCGGCATAAATTTGATAACGCACTATAGAAGGTTGACCTTTTCGTGACTGCCATGCAGCAGGTTCGGTAAGAAACAGGATTTTTACGGAATTATTCTGAGTCCACTCCCAAATAGCTCTGTAATTCGCTCTGAATTCATCGAGGGACACGCGAGGTACGCCCTCAACACCCTTTTTATTCAAAGGGCGAGTACCTAGTCCCAATAAAAGATATTTAATCATAATGTAACCTCGCCGAAGAATGTAGCCAATTTTAGTTGTGCTTGCTATGAAATTCGGCATGAAAACGTGTGCGTGCGGTCCCTTGTAATCCGTATTGCTGTCGGGTACTACATCTAAGTTTGAATCATTCCATCCAAAAGCTAATATTATTATATCAGGCTTAAGATCTTCCATATAATGCTGTACAAATTGCCGCCCATGCCAACTCGAATAGGCTGGTACACCACAGTTCACAACTTCATAACGTTGGCCAACTGCGTGTTGGTTCAGGATATCCTCCAGTTGAGAACAATAATTAGACTCAACGGACGAAGCACCATCACCGAATGTGATAGACCCTCCTAAAACCACAATTCGAACCAGATCCGATCCTTTCGGATTTTCTAACTCCTTCCCTAAAAAACCGTTTTTGTTGATTCAAACAAATTTATACGTCAAGAGGAATCCCGTATATTCTGGATTCAATTTCCAAATCAAATGAGGATCGGATCGAAAACGGCGTATATCCCAGATAGGAGTCTTGTAAAGAATTTTCGAAACGATCCTGAGGCCTGATTCAACCGTAACGAACAGAAACAGAATGTATAGTAACACTATTAGAACCTTCTTCAAATCATCAACCAAAGCTAAAATGTATCTCAGTCGTCGTAGTTCATACCGTGACCCTTGCCATACCAAATCGAATTCTGGTGCTGCCACATGTCCAAGATGTCTAAAGACATTGCCTAATTTTTAATCTTCTGCCGGGCGTCAATCAGACAAATTAACTTTTTGGAGGGACGCCGGCGGACTCATGGTACTCTGCATCAATATTAACCGACCATACATCATAATTACCGCCCAGCACATTTCTGGCAGCTAATAACCCGGTCATAATAGCATGGTCCATATTGTTATATTTGAACATTCCGCTACGACCGATGGGTTGGAAATTGTCAAAGCGGGCGATGTACTGTTTTAACCGGTTTAATTTACCTTCGTAACCAATCTCAATGACTGGGTAGGCTTTTTCATTTCGTATAACGAAACTGGACCGGACCTGGCCGGTTTTTAAGATGTTCATTTTCAGAAGCTCTTCCTCGGCCAGCTTGATTAATTCTTCATCCTTACGATCCCAGATCTGGTCTCCTCTAAAGCAGAAGTATTCTGCGGTAATGGGTGTTTTAGATGAATCGCTGGCCATCTCACAGGAAAAGTTGCGGTAGTTCGCCACCCTAGCCAGGTATACATCTTTGGAATGCACATAGATCCAGTTATCCGGGAAAGGATTGCCTTCAACTTCCAGGTCGACACCAATATGCGAACGATAGCGCAAACCTTTTGCAGCCTCGAGGACTTCGGCGGACGGCGCTGGATTCAAACCCAGAATGCCATCGGTCAGAGGTGAACTAAGGAGGAAAGCATCCCCCTCAATTTCTTCCGTTTTCCGGTCCACGTCTGCAATAACGACCGACTTGACCTTAAAATCCTCATGCTTGAAACCGGTCACGGTTCTGTTGAGAAGGATTCTACCACCTCGCTCCTCTATCCTCTCGGCCATCCTTTCATATAACATACCGGCTCCCAACCTAGGAAATAGGAATTCATCCACCAGCGTCTTGATTTTTTTGTTCTTGGGTTTAAAAATGGAATTGATGATCGCAGTCCACAAGGAAAGTCCTTTTATGCGCTGACCAGCCCAGTCAGCACCAATTTGGGTACAGGGGATTCCCCATACTTTTTCAGTATAGGTCTTAAAAAAGGTATCAAAGAGTCTTCTCCCGAATTGTGCGACCACCCAATCTTCGAAAGTTGTGGGATCAGTTGGCGATATGCGCTCTTTTATTCGAGTGGTGAGATAGCTGGAAATGATTCCTATAGCAGTTAAAGGACCAATTCCAAAGAGAGCGTTCATAGGTACAAGAGGGTAATAGAAGAATTTATTATTGTAGAAAATACGGGTTAGGCGGGGAACGGATAGAAGGTCATCCTGGAGTACTTCTACCCACAACTGGTGAATCTCAGGATTCTTGGTAAAGAAACGATGCGGACCTATATCGAAGCGAGTATTGTCTTTGCGGATCGTACGTGACAGTCCGCCGACTTGCCCTAGACGCTCAATAACAACGACAGGCGTCCCGTTTTTAGTGAGTTCATATGCTGCGGCCAGCCCTGCAGGTCCAGCGCCGACGATAATCACAGGTTTCATCAATTGGCTCCGAATTATGTGATAAAAGGATAAATAATACACCGCCAATGATGTGGCGGGTTGTATCGAGATTTTGGGGTTATGAAGTATCTGAATTCCGATTCCTGAATCCCCAAAAACTATATCTTCAGAATGAGAAACAACGCCACCACCACCGCGGTAATCCAGATATACCGCTGCAGATTGCCCGTCTGGAAGAGGCGCACGAATTTACCCCAGACGCCGAAGAACCAGGCCGTGCCGTTGATCAATCCATCCACCACGTAGTTATCGAACAGGCCATGAATCCAGGCCAGGAACCTCCACAGAGCCGCCAAAGCATGCACGATGCCATCAATTATGATAAGATCGAACCAGGCGCATATTTTCGCTACTAAGTGAATGCCTCTGATGAAAATGGCATGATAAATCTCGTCCACCCACCACTTGTTGAACATCCCCTTGTTGATGATTCCCAATCGCTTCTGCCAGTCGGCGGGATTGATGATCCACTTGTAATAGGCCAGATAGGCAATCAATATTCCTAAACCAGCCATGATGACCGAAATTATCATGGCGGTAATATGAGCCTGGTGGTGCACGTGTTCCACATGCTCGTCGTGTGCATCGTGAGTTACGGCTGCTTCCTGATGAGTTTCAGCCTCTGTATGTTGAGCCGCCGAACTGCCGTCAACCATGAGATGGGTTTCGGGGGCGACTGCTTTTTGGTATGCTTCAACCTCTACACCATGTTCAAGAACAGGTTCGCCGTGTACTGCTGAGGCTTCAACGTAGACTTTATCCTTATCAGGGAGGAGTTTCGCGAACCACCCCCCCGATGCATCTGCCGGATTAATGGTCGGCAGGGACCAGAAGAAGAATATCGAAAGCACCGCCATTATCCCTACCGGCAGTTTCATATTCAGCGGCGCATCATGTAGTTCGCTTTCAGCCTCTCGCCCCATGCGAAATTCACCATGGAAGGTCAGGTAAACTAACCTGAACATATAGAATGCGGTCAATATCGCCGCGCCGAAACCAAAGACCGGCAGCAGCCAGTTGCCGGGATTCAACTGCGCATACGCCAGAGTCCCGCCTAAGATGGCATCCTTCGACAGGAATCCTGCCGTCAACGGCACCCCGGCCAGCGCGATAGTAGCCAGCAGGAAAGTCCAGTAAGTTGTGGGCAGGTACTTCTTCAGACCGCCCATGTTGCGCATGTCCTGAGGATCCGCGTCGGAATGGATATGATGCAAGGCTCCGTGCATGGCGTGGATAACGCTCCCTGAACCTAAGAACAGCGCGGCTTTGAACATGGCGTGTGTGCATAGGTGGAAAAATCCCGCCATGTAAGCTCCCGCGCCCAACGCCATCACCATGTATCCCAACTGACTTAAAGTCGAATATGCTAAAACTCTTTTTATGTCGTTTTGAGCAACTGCAATAGTCGCGGCGAATATTGCCGTAAATCCACCCACATAGGCGATAACTTGACCTGCCTCGGGAGTTAATATCGGGAATATCCGAGCAGTCAGATATACTCCTGCCGCAACCATCGTGGCGGCGTGAATCAAGGCCGAT
>CBDUWK010000212.1:0-4805 GCA_965370905.1 uncultured bacterium
AAATCATCCAGCGGATGCTCGGGGGAATGAACGACGAATCCGGCGCCTTGATCTGGAGTGCGCCGGAAGTGATCGCCGAGATTCTGGTCAATGTGCCGCAGCTTATAGATGAATTCGGTAGAATACTGGCATCCCATATAGACCTGGAGCCGTTTCCACGAGGAGTACACTGGGGGATTGCCAGGCTATCCGAGTTCAGACCCGAAGTATTCGACGAAATGGTAGAGGTGCTGGCAGAATCATTATCTTGCGATGATGTTTATACCAGGGGATGTGCGATTATCGCTCTGGGGAATTTGAAGGCAAGTGCAGTGAAGGATAAAATCGAGGAGACGCGGAACGATAATGCGGAGTTCGAGAGCTACGATATGAACTTGGGAGAATTCCGCAGAAGGACGATATCCGAGGTCTGCCATGAGGCACTCGATAAGATTGGATAAAGCGGAAGAGACGGTTACTAAACCGTCTCTTCATCTATATAATCGGAAGTATTACTTCCTGGGTTGCGAGGGGATTGTTTTTACCTCTTCTGGATATTTATAAGGCATATCCCGTGCCAGAAAAAATCGTGCTTGGTACGGATATTTTTCATGAGAATGAGAAGAAAAGAGTAGCATCATGCTACTCTTTGTGGTTAAATGACAGACTGATTCTACCATTATTTCAGCAGTATCATCTTCCCGCTATCACGATATTCTCCCGCTTCTAACCTATAGATATACAGACCCGATGGTAAACCGGATGCATCGAAGGTTACTTCGTGATGACCTGCGTCCCGCCAGCCGGTGATAATGGGCGCAGCCCCAGAGGGATAAACACGCTGCGCCCCTACAAGACGCCCGGCAATATCGAACAACTCCAGTTTTACCCGGGATGCCTCCGGTAGATCGAAGCGGATGGTGGTGTATGAGTTGAAGGGATTGGGGTAATTTTGATGGAGAGCAAATGCTGTAGGAACTGAAGAATGATAGGTAATGAAGCCTCCTTCACCAAGCGGTTCGCCGTAGTTACTCCAGCCCTCATAGCCTCCTTCTGTTGTTCCCAGCTTGCCGAACATGAAGCTGTCTTTAGAGGTGTCCGCTCCGACAACAGCATAGACGTTGTAGTGATAAACACCGAAAGGTGCTCGGCCTGGAATGGTTTGGGTGCGGATACCATCGAAAGTAACTGACGGAGGCACATTCAGGGTTACGGGGCCAAAAAGAGGTCCCACAATAGTGCTATCCGGCATGGTCGCATCGCACCAGGCGATTGCGGTTTGATAAGCAGTATCTATGTTTGTAACCCGTACTGTGAAATCCATCGCTCCGCCGGTCTCCTCCAGCAGGTAGGGGATTTCATGAGGGGTGAGTAGGATGCGGATAGGCATTGACTGGTCGTAATAAAATGCACCCATATCGGCTCTGGTGCCGTCGGGATCGTTGTACTGGGGATCAGGATCACCGGTATCTATGCAGGGGGAACCCCACTGCAGGCGGTAGTCGTTCAATGCCGGATCGATGAAAAGAGGATCTTCGTCGATGTTACCATGGCCTGGCCAGAGGGTATCTTGGATGTCAGAGTATATTACCTGTGGGATAGGATAACCAAATACACCAATTTGATAGTAGATATTAGCCCAAAGAATACAAGATATCAATATAGGTTCCCCAGTATGTGATAAAATCCCGCCAGCTCCACCTGGTGTAATATTTCCACAAATCGTATTATTTTCGATGTTGTAGGTAAGATCCTCTTCGCTGTGAATACCACCACCATCACTAGAATAATTTGCAGAAATTAGATTTCGAATAGAATTCGGATATGAATTTGGGCGACAACCTAATCCTCCTCCTACAGCCATTGCCCGATTCCTAATGATTATGTTTCTTTTAAGTGTAGGGTGAGAACTGAAAATAGACCATAGTCCACCCCCCTTCCAAATTGCATAATTATCGGCAATGATACAATCATGTATATAGGGAGATGAAGACCAACCCACAAAAATTCCCCCACCCGAACCGATTGTACTATTTCTATAGATGATATTTCTATCTAATTCTACATTAGCCTCGTTTAAGAATATGCCACCTCCATCCTCTATATAAAGACCATCTGAGATATTTTCAAGTATTATATTCTTCGTTATTTCCGCGTCTGAATTGTTGATTTTTAATCCACCTCCGCCTTGATGTGCTGAATTTAAGCTAATCAAATTTCCTTTTATAACTGGACTAGGTTCACCAACTATATATATACCCCCACCGTGATCAGAGGAATTATCCTTTATAACATTATCCGTTACAAGACCAGGCGTGATAAGACATTCAATTCCACCTCCACACTGGTTTACTTCATTTCCAATGAGGTAGCAATTAAGCATATTAAGATTGGTTAGATTATAAGCTGATACACCCCCTCCTGAGTGAGCGTAACAATTAGAGATATAGCACTGGTGCATTTCAATAGAGGAGCTATCAACACCACAGATTCCACCTCCGTATAAGTCAGCACTACAATGATCAATTCGGCAATTTTTCAAAGTCAATTCTGTATAACTTACATAGATTCCTCCTCCCGATTGATCTTCATTTTGACCAGTCGCTTTTCCATATGTAATATGGCAATATTCCATTCTACACGAATCCGAAGCACCCAGAAAACGTATTCCATGCCAACCAGTGTCAGGAACTGTAGCCGTAAATAGTATCGAATCCTGGTCTGTCCCTACAGCCAGTAGAATTGCATCCTGGTCGACAATAAACTTATAGTGTCCCTGAAACAACACTTCAACGCCTGGTTCAATCACCAAAGTCATCTCCGGTGGTACACGAATTTCGCCTTCAACCAACACCGTATCCGCAGACCAGGTGCCGGAGACGTCACCGGAAACGATAATGGTTTCAGCTATCCCCCAGGTTGTGCAGCAGAGGGAAATTATGAGGAAAGTGATTGTCGATCTTCGCATGATGAGATCTCCACGGTAAGATGATATAGCCAATATACGAAAAATTATTTCAAATGTCAAGTAAATAGTATATCCGAACCAATATTTTTTTTATTTTTTTCAATTTGCAGACCCCATTCAGCTACAAAATCAATTTATAGAGAGAATAGACTTGCTTTCGAGAAATAATTAACATATTTTAATATACCGGGGAATTTTGATGTTAGTACTGCAATCATCATAATAGAACTCATGATCGATACACAATCTACAACACTTACGGGAGACACCATGAGAAAATTTCTATCATTATTGATCTGTACGATGTTGGCGATGCCGATCGCGGCAGCGCCGGTAACGACGCCAGACCAGGCGGTTGATCTGGTCGAGGGTGCAGCAATTCCCAGCGGAAGAGATGAGGTGATACTGCAGATCTGGGGGCCGGTTGCCTCGGGGACTGAAGTTCACGCGACCCTGGGATATGTGATGACGACTCCGGCCGACGGATACGTTATCTACATAGACGACTACCCCACGGCAAACCTGTTCCACCCGGTGCGTTACGCTTTTGTGGATGCTGCGACGGGTGAAGTGAGCCTGGTGGACGCGCAAAGTCCGCCTCAGAACTGGCAGGATTATGAAAGCGTACAGACAGCCATCGGCGACCTGCTGATGTCTGCGGAAAACCGGCGGGCACCTATACCATCAGGCAGTCCTGAACCCACCCGTTCCGACCGCTGGGCGGTGCTGGCAAACGGCGGCTATGGTTCCGGCAGCAACCACGTCCGTTACTGGAATGACCTTTCCAACATTTATATCACCCTGAATGCCAGTTACGGTTTTGCAGATGATCACATCATAGTTCTTTGCTCGGACGGATTGGATCCCGCTCCGGATCAATCGAATGGCCTCAATTCCGATCCGGATCTGGATGGCGATGGTGACGATGACATCATGTATTCCTGTCTGCTCACCAACGTTGACCTGGTTTTTAACCAGTTAGCCAGTGTGCTCTCTCCGGATGATAAGCTCTTTGTCTTTTGGACCGATCACGGCAGCAGCAATGGCGGTATGAATACACTCTTTAATCTTTGGAATGCGGAGGAGATGACCGACGCGCACTTCGCCTCGCTATTGGATAATCTTCCCCAGTGTGAAATTATCTGCACGTTCGAACCCTGTTACTCTGGTGGATTTCTGGATAACACGGTGGTGCCTCCCGGTCCCAGGGTTGTTTCGTCAGCCTGCCGGTACGATGAGGTCTCCTGGGCTATGCCGCCTGATTACGTTTACGATACTTATGTCTTCCATTGGACTGCCGCGGTAAAGGGCGAAGATGCTTACGGTGTGATCGTAAATGCCGATTATAACAGTGATGGCGTTGTCACTATGGATGAAGCGTTTCTGTACGCGGAGACTCATGACCAATCAGATGAGAACCCGCAGTACGGCGATTATCCTGCAGGCGTAGGTGTAGGAATTTCCTTCTGGCCTACGGGATCAGGACCTTTTCTCACGATTTCCGGACAGGAATTGGACGATATCGGCGGTAACGAAAACGGCGCTGCTGATCCGGGTGAAACTGTTTCGGTGGTGCTGACTATGACCAACGTCGGCAGCGGTGAGGCGACCAATATCGTGGGGACGCTAACGACCACCGATCCATATCTGACGATTACCCAAAACGTCGCTTACTTCCCCGACCTGGGTCATTTCGAACAGGGGCAGGGATCACCAGCTTATATGCTGGACGTCAGTGCCTCCTGCCCGCAAGGTCAATCTGTCACCTGCGATCTGCACATTGAAGCTGACAGCGCCTACACTAACGATGCGGTGATCTCATTTCTGGTCGGTGATCCGTTGTACGATCCGGTAGGAC
>CBDUWK010000213.1:0-4802 GCA_965370905.1 uncultured bacterium
AGCCGCATGGATATCGATTCTGGGCTGAAGATAGAAATTCAAGTGCGGTCTTCCAGATGGGCGATCGCCTGTTGCCAGATACAGAGGTGGTATTTCGATCGATTCTTCCTGCAAGCGCAACGCACGCCGTTATCCTGAAAGATAGCCAACCAGTCTATAAATGGCGCGGAAATGAAGGAGAATTCATAGCCAAAGAACCCGGCGTTTACCGTGTAGAAGTACGCCGACGAAGAAGAGCTTTCATATATTCAAATCCTATTGTAATCGAGGCGAATTCAGATTCAGAGAAAGAGACGACTCCTTAATTGCACAGTTTCCGAAAATTCCACTTGTTTTTTAATAATTGAGGTTTTATAATACGTTCGAGTAATATAACCGGATAGAGATCGGAGAATCTACCTAATAAATGAGCATAAATTTGGACATAAAAGAATTCTGTGGTTTATTCGCTATCTATGGTCATCAGCGTGCTGCTGAATTAGCTTACCTGGGCCTTTATTCGTTGCAGCATCGAGGCCAGGAATCGTCAGGTATAGTCAGCTCTGATGGGGCAAATATTTACCGTCATGTCGGGATGGGATTGGTGGCGGACGTCTTCGCGGATTCGAGAAACCTGAAAGGCCTTAAGGGTAGTTTAGCGATAGGACATAATCGCTATTCAACTACTGGATCGACCTCCTTGCCCAATGCACAGCCGATGGCCATCAAATTTCATGGCGGGTCGTTGGCTATTGCTCATAATGGAAATCTTGTCAATTCGAGGACTCTGAGGACACAACTGGAGGCTGAGGGAAGTATTTTCAGCACGTCGTCAGATAGTGAAGTCATTCTGCACCTATTGGCGCGGTCACGCAAACCACATATTACAGAACAGATAACCGAAGCTCTGAAACAAGTCGAGGGTGCTTTTTCATTGGTTATAATGACCAATGAAAATATAGTTGCAGTACGCGATCCTCACGGCTTTCGACCATTATGCATTGGCAGTAAAGATGGTACAATTGTCTTTGCCAGCGAATCATGTGCGTTTGATATTATAGATGCTGATTATGTAAGGGATGTAGAGCCCGGCGAAATCATTGTTGTGAATGAATCTGGAATGAAGAGTTTCTATCTTCCTCCTGCTGAAAAAGTTACCCAGTGTATATTCGAATTCATATACTTGTCCCGGCCGGACAGCCGTATATTCGGGGAATACGTAGATAAAACGAGACGGAAACTTGGAAAAGTACTGGCTGAGGAGAAACCTGCGCCCTCTGCGGATATTGTAATATCAGTACCCGACTCCTCGAATACTGCTGCTCTGGGGTATGCTCAACAAGCAGGACTCAAGTATGACATGGGTTTGATCCGTAATCACTATATTGGTCGCACCTTCATTCATCCCTCGCAGGAGATGCGGGATTTCAACGTCAGAATTAAATTTAATGCCATTGGTGGAGTTTTGCGAGGTCGCAGGGTTGTCGTGGTAGATGATTCCATAGTGCGTGGTACCACTCTACAAAAATTGACGCGCCTCATTCGTAAAGCAGGCGCCGCGGAAGTGCATCTGCGTATAAGTTCACCTCCAATACGTTATCCCTGTTTCTACGGGATGGATTTCCCCACGAGGAAAGAGCTGATCGCCGCCTATAACTCCGTTGAGGAGGTGCGAGATTATCTGGATGTCGATACGCTCGAATATCTTTCAGTGGAACAATTACTAAGAGCTGTTCCGGTGGGGAGGTGTGGTTATTGTACTTGCTGCTTCACCGGTGATTATCCAGTAAGTATTGAGGAGGCGTACAATAAGTACCTTCATGAAAGCTCATCACAGATTCTCGAACTCGACTTTCATTCTTAACCGATAGCATAATCAAGAATGATTAAACCTAACTGGTTTGATACTTTATTCATCCTGCGTCCGACTTTATTTTTTCCCTCATGGACCTTTTTCCTGGCCGGGTATAATCGTGGAGAAGGTCCTTGGCCTGGATTATTCTTAGTCTGGCTTGGCGCTGCCTTCGGGGCATCATTTCTGTTAAATCAGATTACCGACCGGAAGGAAGACAGCCTGAATGAGAAATTATTGCCGAGATGGGGGGATCTCATCTCAAATCGAAAAATCTACTTCGAATTAGGTTTATTGATAGTTATTATTATCATTGGCGCCGTTTTAGCGGGACCCGAGCTTTCAGGTCTTCTGGCCCTGTTCTTTCTCATCGCTGGTGTTTTCTACAATTTTCAGCCACTGCGTCTGAAGGAGCGGCCAATACTCGGCATTGCAAGTTGTGCGATTGGGATATGGATATGTTTCCTGATCGGCGCACGTGTAGTGAACGTTTCCTATAGTATTGCCATTCTTCACGGATTTCCTTATGCTGCTGCGGGTGTGGCAGTATCGCTGCTGACTCATATACCTGACTTAAGGGGCGATCTTAAAGCAAAGATGCGTACTTTTCCGGCAGTTTATGGAAAGCAGAAAACCGCATTATGGGCTCTTCTGTTCGTGATCTTATGTGTCCTGTTTTCGGCGATACTTTCTGATTATATTTTACTTACAGCAGCTATAATATCTTTGCCATTTTTCCTTCGTTTTTATTACAACGGGAAAAAAGAAACGGCTGAATTTGCTGTGAAAATATCAATATTCGCCTTAGCGTTGGGAATTGGACTTACATGGCTTCCCTTCTTAATCCTTATTGGACTCTATTATCCTTTTGCGCGTTGGTATCATGCCAAGCGTTTGGGCCTGGATTATCCGCGTTTCCGATCGAGGCGTGGTTCACAGTCAAGCCTATCATTGTCCGAGGCGGATTTTAAAAAGGCGAAAACTTACTGAGACTATGCAGAATAATGGGCGTTAAAAAAAACCAATTAAAAGGTCTGATTAAAGATTTAAAATTCATCCCTGATCGATGTGATTATTGCGGTTGCTGTGTAGCTGTCTGCCCGGTCGATTGCGTAGAATTAGAGGAGTCGATTCTGACTCTGGACCTCGAAACGTGCATCCTTTGTGGCAACTGTCCTAAGGCATGTCCGGTTGGAGCTCTAATAGGGGAAGCTGCATGATCCGCGATGTCTATGACGTTATTGTTGTCGGCGGAGGTCCCGGTGGGACAGTGGCAGCTCGATATGCTGCCGAAGGAGGCGCGTCGGTTCTTTTATTGGAGAAAGATCGGGATTTAGGAATTCCGGTCAGATGCGCCGAAGCGATAGGAAAGGATGGATATGACGGCTTTCTCAGTGTCAAACCCCAATGGGTGGCTCTCAAACTGAGAGGCTTAAGGTTCGTTGCGCCCGATGGAACGAATTTCGATATTCCAAATATGAATGAGATCGGTTACATCCTAAATCGTCGCCTCTTCGATCAGGAACTGGGCAGGATGGCAGTATCAGCTGGAGCTAAGTTACTCACCCGCGCGTATGTTAATGGTTTATTAACCGAGGCTGGCCAGGTAGAGGGTGTAAGAGTAAAGTTCCCGGATACAGAAAAGGAAATCAGCGCAAAAATTATTATAGGAGCTGATGGTGTAGAATCACGCGTGGGGCGTTGGGCAGGGATTCGCACCGATTTCTCACCCAAAGACTTCGAAACCTGTTACCAGATGACATTGGGAGGTATTGACGTTGATACAACCTGTGTAACGCTTCATTTTGGCAGCGAGGTGGCGCCCGGAGGATATGCCTGGGTATTCCCAAAATCCGATAATACCGCTAATGTTGGGCTGGGAGTTAACGCCGCAAAGACTGGTGGCGTCAGCGCCCAGGAACGCCTCGAGAAATTCATCGATCGTAACTATCCACAGGCTTCGGTACTGGCATGCGTTGCAGGTGGTGTTCCCGCCGCGAAACCGCTGAAGAAAATACATGGTATGGGAATAATGCTGGTTGGTGATGCTGCAGCGCACTCGAATGCTCTTTCCGGCGGCGGTATTTCCAATGCTATGGCTGCGGGAAAATTAGCTGGTGAAATCGCAGCCCGATGTATTAAGAACGGTACTTGGGACGAAAAAGCCTTAAGCGAATATACACGCGAATGGGATAAGAAATGGGGTGATGAACTGAGGCGATTCTATCGCATTAAAGAAACCGTCTATAAGCTCGACGATGATATCCTTAACAAAGGTGCACATGTTCTCGCCAGGATTCCGCCTGAGAAGAGAACGTTGCGAAAAGTGGTTTCCGCAACGTTAATGAATCATCCCAAACTATTATTAGACATTGCACGCAGTTTTCTCTGAAATTTATAGGAAAAAGCCATGCAGTGGACGAAAGCGTTAACCATATCGAACTTCTTGAGCATACTCCGCATTATGCTAATTGTGCCTATCTTCCAGGGTCTTGTTCAGAATACCCCGGAAGGAAACGCTTGGGCACTCTTCTACATGATCCTGGCTATGATATCAGATTTTCTCGACGGTTTCTTCGCCAGAAAACTGGATCAAATCACAGATCTGGGGAAATTACTTGATCCGCTGGCGGATAAGATATGCATTTTTGGTGTTGCTCTCATTTTGACCCTTCCAATAAGAGAGGTTTCCTTACCGGTTTGGTTTTTAATCTTCTTGTTGGTTCGTGAAATCACCATATTGACTTGCGGTTACTTACTTTACCGTCGGCGTAATATAGTGGCAGCTTCCAATATTTGGGGTAAATCCACGTCTACCGTGTTAGCAATTATGCTCGTAAGCTACGTATTAAAGTTTGAACCTGGCTCACCCTGGTTGTTCTGGCTGAATTATCGCTTTCTCTTATGGTTGTCATTCTCTTTTGTAATCGCTTCCGCAATATCTTACGCCTTGCGCTTCTATCAACTCTAC
>CBDUWK010000214.1:0-4798 GCA_965370905.1 uncultured bacterium
TTGCTCCTCCCAAATGAGTGTAGTACAAATCCGCTCCTATTAAATTAGCACTCCCCAAATTCGCTTCTTCGAGATGCGCATAGAACAAATCAGCTTCCTCAAGATCGGTTCTAACCATCCGGGCCGCTTCAAAATGAGCCCTACTTAGATCAGTCTTTTTCAATTGAGCCAAGTCTAGATTCGCTCCTTCTAAATGTGCATAGGAAAGCACTACTCCGTTTAGTTTTCTCCCTATTAAATGAATACATTTCAGGTCGAGTGCTGGAATTGACACAATCTCATCAATAATAAACTGTCTCTTCCCCTCTCGTTTATATATTTCGAAATCGCTCTCGGATGTTGATTCTAAGAGAGCATTTACCTGCCACATTCTCCCGGCGGCTTCCTCCCCGGTTTCAACCGGTTTGTCTGCGACAAGAATCTTGATAATTTCATCAACCAGGCCGGGATACTTCTTCCACCTTGTACGCCATTTTTCTATCTGCTCTTCTGTTGGTACTGAATCCGAATCTGCCATAATTCATCCTGTTAGCAATAATGCCGTAATATACCACATATTCTCACAATTGTCAAGATATTTTGGATTTAAACCGTCATTTTAATAATGTTGGATGATGGTGAGATTGGCCCTCAGTAGGTAACCCTCACAGCACGATCTAACAACCAATTGCCAACTGCTTAAAATTTCCCTTGACTTTTCACTACGATTGTTGTATATTGTATACAAGACCTCTGCTATTGTGTTTGGTCTTTCCTTTAAGACTGGGTGGCCGGGACAGCTTGATGTCCCGGTATGTTTCAATTCTTTCCGAATCCCATTTCCCATATCCCAAATCACGACAAATCTGACGGACACTCCATTTTGGCGGACAAATTTGTCGTTCATTCGTGCTTGACATCGACGCTGCATTTATAAAAACCACCTCCAAAATCGACATATGTGTCGCTCTACCCCTTCCTTAAACCAAAAAAGCGCCGGAGTGGCGCTTTTGGTGTAGCAACTTATTTGTGGTAATCGCTATTTATCTATGTCTCTTATAATCCGTTGTGCGGTTTCATCTAAGACTTCGGGCTTATCGTACTGGCCGCCCGCCAATTTATTCTGCGCCTGTTTGACGTTCTCGGCACTTATCTCGGATTCATCTTGCAGCAGTTTGGCTGCAGTTTCTTCCAGGACCTCCGGGCGATTGTAATAGCCTTCCTGCAAACGGCGTTTGGCCTGCTGGACACGGTAGGCGCGCACGTCGGGGAGCTCATCCAGGAACAGCCTGGAATTCTCGATGAGGTGCGCTTCCTGCTTGCGCTGCTGATCTACCTGGAGGCTGTCCTGCTTTTTAGCAACATCTGCCGCCTGTTCCTGGCGAACTTCTTCGGCAGTTTTTTGCGGAGCGGCCGGTTGACCTCTGCCGACCTTGCCTATGCCAGCTTCAGGGGAAATCTCTTTTATATCATTCATATCCGCACCTGTTGGATATCCTTACTTAGTTAATTTAAGCACTTCTGCCTGATAATGCAAGTCTTTAGTCTACTAAAGTCGCCTCTTTTTCAAATGCCGTAACCCAGGTTTCACGCATGTCTGACAGAACCGTGATGACGCTGTCCAAGACTTCGGTATCGTTGTTCAGGTTCGCCAGCGTAAGCTGATGCCCGAGGAAAGCATATAACTTATTCAAGCTTTCTGCGATGTCCTTACCGCGATCCATGTTGAGCGATTTACGGAGCTCGGCAATGGCATCGTAGGCTTTCTGAATGGCCGTCGCTTTGACATTTACGTTTCCGGAACCTATGGCTTCACGGGCTTCCTTGCAGAAACGCGTAGCTGCGTCATAGACCATCAGGATAAGCTTTTTTTGATCTGCCGTCTCTACCTGCACCTGGCTATACACTTCATACGGATTGTACCAACTCATACCACACCACCTTTCGGAGAACGGGATTATTAACCGGACAGCATCGCCGACACATAGTTGCCGGTGCTCTGCATCTGGCTGATAAGAATCTCCATGTTAAGAAAATTGGCTTCAAGCTGTGCCTGCTTAGTCTCCAGCCTCTTCTCCCATCTCTCTATCTGTTTATCTATATTTTCGATAGTATCATTCAAACTCTCTTCAGCATAGTGTATAGTCCCATCCATCGGGTCGGTTATAAAGGAGACGCGGTTTTCGATTCGTACTGCCGTGCCCGTTCCTATTTTGATTTCCGCGCTGATGGACCCGGCTCCGCCACCGGGATCACTAAATTCTATACGCAATCCTGCTTCTGGCTGACCGTCAGCACCTATGATATAATTCCCTTCAATCGTGGCTGCGTTGCCATTGATGGTGGCGCTGGTCAGATTCCCACTGGCGTCGTAGTTGGCTACCACGTTGTACACGCCACCCTGGGTTGCCTCGGTGCTGTAAAAATACTGCAAATTGCTGTTATTTGACGAAGTGGTGAGGGCGAATAGATCACCCACTGCATCGAAATCATCTTCCATCGCATCGGATAATTTGGAATCATCTATTTCCAAAAGCCCATTAGCACCGAAACTCACGCCGATATCGCCCATGCTCTTAAAGAGCGCGTCATCTGCTAAACCGGGATTCTCCGAAGCGATAATACTCTGGAGATCGTTTTTCATACTGATCGCGGAAACATTACCGAAGAGAGGTTCGGCCTCTTCGGTCTCCGGATCGTATTTTGTCTTAAGATTTATCAGTGCGACGGTCTCATTGTATGCATCCACAAACTCTTGGATTTTATCCTTAACCGCGCTGGTATCATTTGAAACAGATATATTAATAGTTGAGCCGGCATTGGTGCTGATCAAGTTTAATGTAATTCCGGCAATAACGTCGGTAACTTCATTGGTCTCACTCTCGATCCATTCATCTAAAGCAGGAGGATAGCCATTGACTTTTATTTGTGCGTTTTGAGCTGCCTGCGTGGGGCCAGCTCCCCAGTTCACACCCCCGATAAACCCGCTCAAATCATTGCCAAGGGTTCCGTCATCGATAATGATGGCGTTACTCTGACCAGATTGGCCCGTCAAAACAAGATGGTATGATTCATGATCACCTTGTCCATCGTTGAGTATGGTTGCAGCGACGCCAGGATTGTCGACGTCATCGTTAATAAGCGCTGCCAGTTCACTTAACGTCGTGCCATCAGGAACGGTAACAGAATAGTTCTCTCCATCGACGGTATAAACAAAGGTTTGATCCGATCCGGAGCTGTTCACCACGCTGGTATAATCAGCTACACCGTCATGAACCCAGATGTCCGCCTGGGCAAGTTGGTTCACCTCGAGGGTATATGTACCCGAAACCGCTCCCGAAGATGCAGTAGCAGTTGCGATGGTTGTGTCGGTGGAACTTGCAGCTTTTATGAGCATTTCATCCAGTTCATTCATCGACATCATCAGTGAACTCAGTGACAAAAGCTTGGAATTAATTGTTTGCCAGGCCTCTAATTTCTGCTGGTAAGTATCCTTTTTCATTTCCAGCATCACCACAGGCTGGCTTTCGATTTCCATCAGCAAAGCGACGGTCTCCTGCCAGTCGATTCCTGAAGCCAATCCAGTAATTTGTGCGTTCGGCATCGTTTACCTCAATTTTGCATCAGGGGTGGGGGATCCTCACCTTCGCTGGGAATCCCCCTCTATCTATCAGTGCTTCCCCTATTTCGTAGAGGAACTTAATTTTTGGACGCTGACGAATAGTTGTGTTAACTCAAATTCATCGGATCGGTTACCCGACCAGACTGGCGACCAGTTGTGGCACCATGTTGGCTTGTGCGAGCATGGATACTCCAGTTTGCATCAGAATCTGTGCGCGCACAAATTCTGACATCTCTTTGGCGATGTCGGCGTCGCGAATCATAGACTCAGAAGCTGTCGCAGTTTCGCGAGCATTCATCAGCTGAGAGATCGTTCCTTGCAGTCTTTCAACATAAGCACCGATCCTGGTCCTTTCGCTATCCTTGGAATCGATTGCGCCATCGATGGAATTAATAGCGTTCTGGGCACTCAGTGTGCTGGTGACATCCAAACCTGATATACCCAGTGCCGAAGTCGACATGTCGCTGAACGTAACGTAGTAGTAATCCTGATTCAGAACGTTTTCTGTACCAATATGGAACTTTACGCCAGTGCTGGAAAATGAACCGTCGAGCAGGTTCAAACCGTTATAATTAGTCACCTGCGAGATTCGGTTTACTTCGGACATCAATTGTTGGAATTCCACATTCAGCGCAGTCCTGTCTGACGAAGTTAATGCCCCATTGGACGCTTCGATCGACAGGGCGCGCATACGGATCAGAAGGTCATCCATTACTGCCAGAGCGCCTTCTGCGGTCTGCATCATATTGATGTTGTAATTGGCGTTTCTCTCTGCCTCTTCCATTGAAGCAATCTGAGCGCGGAAACGTTCAGATATCGCCAATCCCGCAGGGTCGTCCCAGGCATTGTTGATTCTAAGACCTGTCGAAAGACGCTGCACAGCTCTATCCAGATCATTCTGAGTATTCCAGATAGCGCGCTGCGCAGTCATTGACAGGATGTTGTGATTGATGCGTGTACTCATCCCTTACACCTCCATTTCTTTTCCTAAAGTTTCAGAGTCCACCCCTGTGCATTGTTTATATCGGCACAGCAGGGGCTCGCCTTGAGAAAAGAACTGAGGAACAGCAAAAAGAGGTGTAAAGAGCGTCAAAGCATCAACCAACTCGGTTTAAAAACCTCGGTTCCCGGTCCGCTGGTTTTTTATACAATCTTAGGGCAGTGCGACCCTTTCTTACTTCTCTGATTTTTTTCTTT
>CBDUWK010000215.1:0-4784 GCA_965370905.1 uncultured bacterium
ATCGCATGTGACAATAATAGCAATAGTGGTAGACTGCATAGACTCCAACTCCTAAAACAAAATATAACTCCGACAAGAGCGAAGATAAATACTGGGCCGTAAGTAATAATGCTCACCCAATCCATTAATGAAGAAGTGTACGGATTATCTAAAACCATGCGTCTATCTTTATTGTAAATCTTCTCTCGGTAATGCATGTTTCGGCTCATCACTCTCGTAGGTGTGAATTTCCAAAAGTGTAAAAATTCTTTGCTAAAATTTCCAATAAATTTCCCAGGATTAGCTATAATCAAACCGATTCTATCGCTCTGTTTTACCAATTCACTACCATTCTCATTTTCATCTGCTTGGATCATGGGCAAATGATTCTCAGCCCGAGGATCGATTAGAATTAAACGCCCGTACTTCTTATAACAGTAATGAATCCAGGGTGACAAACATAATCCCAAGACCGCCGTGTATAACAAAATCCTTATCGCGGCAACATCTTTCCTCGTTCCTGAAAAGAAAAGAAACCATATTATCAAGAAAGGCATAAATGCCAAACTTGCCGGAACTGCCAACGAAGCCAAGGCGAGGCATAGGGACGATCCCGCCAAATACAGAACAGATTTTCGCCTAACGGATAGAATCAGGAAATATACAGTACATATCAGTAGAAAAACTGTCAGTTGAGTTGGATAAAGTAGTCCCACGATGAATATGTAATAGGGGTAGAAGACAGAAATCCAGGCAGTTATCTTTGCTGCTTTTCCCCCAAATATTTCCTCACTAATTCGAAAAATTAGAACTGAACTGTATGCGCCCAGCAACGCTTGAACAATGCGTACCGGAAGTATATACGCCCCGAATAGGGCGAAATTGCCTGCTAAGAACAAGGGATAGATGGGAGGTCTCTCGTACTCAGCACCGAATCCATCACCATTGAGCAGTGAGAGTGCGGCATTCTCGTACCATTTAAAATCGCTGAAATAGAACCCTTCTTTTAAAAAGGCAATGTGCAGCAGTCTTACCGCCAAACTCACAATAAATATCAACCAAGAATAAAAACCTGGGGAGTGCAATAGATTTCTATATAAAGAATTATCCTTATTACCAATCATGTCAACTTTAGTCTGCTTATTTACCATCAATAACTTCAAATTACCTTGCGGAGAAGCTTTTTGTCTAATTTACGTTGATCGGTGACACAAGCCTTAATTAAGGCACGATCGCATATGGCATTGATCAACCGTGGTATACCTTCGCTAAATTTGTAAATCTCCTCAATTGCGCTATCATCGAATAACCTCTTGCCCTGATACCCTGCCACTTTGAGGCGGTGCTCTATGTAGGCTTCCACCTCTTCCTTGGAAAGAACCTGCAGGTGAAAGTGCAGCGATACCCTCTGTTTAAACTGTCGTAATTCCGTCGAGTTCATCAGATGTAGTAATTCAGGTTGGCCCACCAGAACGATCTGGATCAACTTGTGTTTTGCTGTTTCAATATTGGAAAGAAGCCGGATCTCTTCTAATTGCCAGCTCCTGAGGTTTTGGGCTTCATCTATGATCAGGACTGCATTGCCGCCCTTCTGATCCAGACGAATCAAAAAATCTTGTAATACCAATAAAAGCTCGCTCTTGGACTTTCCTGCTGCTTCCAACCCGAAATCTCTGAAGACGAATCGTAACATGTCCTTTAAACTCATGTTGGAATGTACCAGGTGGGCTACGCGGTGTGAATCGTCAAGACGCTCCAGAAGTGTGTTTATCACGGTAGTCTTTCCTATACCGATTTCACCGGTCAAAACGACAAAACCCTTACGCATGCGAATACCGTAGACCAGATAGGCTAAGGCATCCTGATATGATTCGGCAAAGTACAGAAATTTTGGATCAGGGGTTACGTTGAAAGGTTGCTCTTTCAGATTGAAAAAATTAAGATACATCTATTCTTACGTCTCCAGTGTCATTCGTTATGAGGATCATACCAATTACTCAATAGGTTGATCAAGCAACCGCTGGTAATAAAACCAACGCACGGAAAGATCTAAGGGCGTAGTGATCAGAGGCAGATATGCTTTCAGGAAATCGCCTAATTTGTAGATAAAAGTTCTCGGGATGTAAACAATATCAAATGGTTTAATTAATGGGTCGCCGCGGTAGATATCCCCTTTCATCAATTCCTTCAGGTCCCAGCGCATCGCCACCAGTTCTCCCGGATCCTGCCTGATGATCAGCACACTGTTCATCTTCGCTTCACGTGAAGGTCCTCCAGCCAGAGCCACCGCTTGCAGCGCCGTTAGCCGTCCGCGATATGCCACCGGTCCCGGATGATTGACTTCGCCCAACACGTAAACTTCAGGCGATCCGAATTCGCGCACAAAAACAGTAACTTCCGGTCCGATGATAATCTGGGCATAACTTGCGGTAATCAAGCTGTCAATTTGCGCGGGAGTCCGCCCTACAACTAACAGATCGCCTATTCTCTCCAACGTGATGCGACCATCAGGCCTTACGCGAACTTGTTCGTTAAATCTATCGTTTACGAAAAATTTGATTTCCAAGAGATCGCCAAAATCGATTATATAGTCAGGGAGATCGTCCGATGAGGGAGGTTTGAAATCAGGCAAGGTGATACGCGCCTCTTCAACCAGCGCAGGTTTCGTTCCACCGCAAGATGTAAATATAAAACCTGCAACGATCAATGTCGAAAGATAAAATCCCCTCAAAATTCGCTTGTTATTCAAGGTATTTCTCCCCTATATTACGGAAGATATTGCCGTAGTAGAAAATATTTCCATAAATCTCTGGAATATAGTCAATAATTACCAATAAATCAAGTCTTTTTCATCCCTATGATGCCCGCATCAAAAATTTCTTCATCCGAGGTGTCACTGCGTGCCTATTGCGAGCGCGTGGACTTTACCGGCTGGGATCCCTGGGATGCTCTCGGTTCACCCCTATTTAAACTTTTTCCTTTCAATCAGCGTCTGCCTCGCTGGGCCGGCAACCACCTAGTGAAGATTGCCCCGGTCAACGTCAGACCTTTATTAGGCATTGGAAGAGATTGCTTCGCGAAAGGCTTAGCCCTTTTTATGTCAGGTTATATACTAAGGGAAAAAGGTGCATCGAACCGACACAATCGTGAAGTGATCGAGAAATTATACAACCGACTCAAGTCAAAGATGATTCCCGGATATTCCGGACCCTGTTGGGGAACGAACCTTCCTTATCAAACCAGAGCCTTTTATGTGCCTGCCCAGACACCTTCGGCAGTCCATACCGCTTTCGCGGTGGAAGCGCTGCTCGATCTGCATGACCTCCAACCTGATGATAAACTACTCGAAAGCGCTGTCGGTGCTTGCCATTTTGTACTACAAGACTTAAAGACAACGGTGACCTCGGAAGGTATTTATTTCAGTTATACCCCGCAAGATAATTCGCGTATTATAAACGTTACCGCCCTCGTAGCCCGGATGTTAGCGCGCACTGGGAAGTTAACTGGAAAGAACGAATTCATGGAGAGATCAAAGTTGGCGGCTGCTTACGTTATCTCCCGCCAATCCGAGGATGGATCATGGTTCTATGGCGAGGATTCGAAACACAAATGGATTGATAATTACCATACGGGATTTGTGCTGGAAGCGTTAGAGGATTATACTCTCTACAGCGGCGATGATTCTGTTTCCCAGGCGATAGACCATGGTGCTGAATTTTACTATAACCACCTTTTCCTCCACGATGGCACACCCAAATTCACGCCCGGATCAATTTATCCGATCGATGGACACTGCCTTGCACAAGGGATACTTACTTTTGTAAGATTGCGGGAGAGAAATGAGAAGTACCTGCCCTGTGCGTGGAAGATTGCGGAGTGGGGTTGTAATAAATTCCAGCACGAAGATGGCTATTTCTTCTATCAGAAGCGGAAATTATGGTTGAACCGAATCCCCTATATCCGCTGGGTTCAAGCCTGGATGTTTTTAGCTTTGAACAAATTACTGATTACGTTGGAAAAGGAAGGTTGAGTAGCTGTTCAATGGGTGTATGCCCGATGCAATGAGATCATCGCTGAGTGGTATGCGAATCCTTAAATAGAACTTAAATAATCCGTTCTCAAAATAGAGACTCCTTTCACGCACTCTCCTCTTCTTTCGTGACCTCCAAAATGCGTTCAATATCTTCTCGTATGTCAACCATGGCATCCTCGACACCTGCATAAGCGGTGGTGTTATATTTCACCTGATTCGCCACCTCTTCCAAGCTTTTGATAACCGCACTTATGCGTTGTGTCTCAGTGAGACATACGTCAATTAGCTTTTGAGCTCGCACAGGGTCATCTGCTTTGGCAGCCTGTGCTCTGCCACCAATAATGGTCAATGAATTATTGATATGGTGCGCGATAGTTACCATTAGCTGACTTGTAGCCTCAATTTTCGCTAACTGTTTTTCCCGCTGACGCAGGTCCCGTTCGATGCGTTTAGTCCGCAGCAGAGATCGGATGCGAACCAAAACCTCTTCAATTTCAAACGGTTTGGTGACGTAATCGTCGGCGCCTGCTTCCATCCCCTTAATTATATGTCCCAGTCCCCCGTATGCGGTGAGTATAATAATCGGTAATGCTTTCGTCTCTTCATGGGCACGCAAGCTCCTGCAAACTTCATAACCGTCTAAAACCGGCATATTGAGGTCCAGGATGAGCAGATCAGGGGATTCTCGTTTGATCATCTCTAAAGCTTCACCACCATCTCCAGCTACTTCTACGCGATAACCCGATCTTTGTAACTTCGTTTTCAGCACTTC
>CBDUWK010000216.1:0-4778 GCA_965370905.1 uncultured bacterium
AATTCGGCTCTATTGTAGAACCAATAAGCCTCACCGTTTTTTTCGCCCTCACGGGGAGTGCGTGTCGTGGCAGAAATTGAATAGGTAAATTTCTTATTTTTGAGAATGTGTCTAATTACGGTGGTTTTACCCCCGCCGGAAGGACTAGATATGACGATGAATCGCCCCGGTTTGGGATTTCGATCAGTTTCCGGGCTCATTATTCGATATTCTGGATTTGTTCCCTGATCCGTTCGATTTCCTCTTTTAAACTGATGGCAAAATGGGATATGTCTACGGATGCAGATTTAGAGCCGATGGTATTGGCCTCCCGGTTCAATTCCTGCACTAAAAAACCGAGCCGCTTTCCTGCGGGTTCATCTCCAGCTAAGGCCTTGATAAACCATTTACAATGACTTTCAAGGCGAACGCATTCTTCGCTAATGTCGAGTTTGTCTGCCAGGATAGCCATCTCCTGTTCGAGTCGTCCGGGATCCAAAGTGCCAGCATTCACCAGTTGTTCGAGTCTTTCCTGCAAGCGCTCCATCTGAAGTTTGGGTTGGTCAGCTGCGAGGCTTGCAATTTTTACCCGGCTTTTATCTATTTCCTCGATGCGCAGCAATAAATCTTCAGCAAGAGTCAAGCCTTCTCCACGACGCATCTTAGCTAGATCGTTGAGGGCAACATCAAGACTTTCCAGCACCTGCTGCCGCAGTTCGTCGGTAAAAATTCGATCTGGAGTTCTGGTGAAATGCTCGGAAAAATGCAGCAACTCGCTCAAAGTAACAGAACCGGAATTACCCAACTCCCGATTCAAATTCTGCAACTCCTGAAAGCACACTTGGGCGGTGGTGGAATCTATATTTATTACGAAATCATCGGTGGTATCGTATGCGATGTTTATGAGCAGATTAACGCGTCCGCGATTTATGCGTGACCTGATGCGCTCTCTTATCTCCGATTCCATGGGGTTTAGGTCGCGTGGAATTTTTAATCCTATATCACAGAAACGATTATTAACTGTGCGGATTTCTACAGTAACACGTAAGCCCGGGTAGTTTTCTTCGCAACGACCGAAACCGGTCATACTGGTTATGCCGGAACCAAATGAAAAAGAGTTCTTGTTTAAACTCATAATATGAAGTTTATCAAACAGTTATGTGGTAGTTAGCAGATTATGGTCGTTGCAGGAAGTTCCCCTGATGCAGTATGTTTTCTGGTGCGCGTTAGGAACCATGTCCCCAGAACACCCCCAGCGCCACACGATGAGTATCGCCCAATTCGGGGTGCGCTAAAAAGGCATAATCTATGTGTACATTTTTGAGCAAAATACCTGCACCAAAGGTATAATTGCCGAAGAAACCTTCCTCGTCCGGTTCACGGGAAGGTTCTGCGCCGCCACGCAAGGCTAAGCCGGCGCCATCTACGTTAATGAAATATTCTAATCCCAGGTGTGAATCGGCAGTGATAGCTCCCAGCTGAAACTGATCCGCTTCGCCACGATCGGTAAAGCGTAAATCCAGATCGGCGGCGAAGGTTACGCTGGCGATCAGAGCAGGAATGTCCACTTGATATGCACCACCCACTTTAAAGGTAGGAGCGATCAGTTCCTCTTGGCCGGTGTTCCAGATCAGAGCAGTGGTAACCGCATCCTGCAGCATGGCTCCGAAAGTTACTCTCTTCCAGGGAAACATACGAACACCGAGGTCAAAACCGACGCCATAGGCGCTGTTTGAATCCACCCATTTGCCAATTAACTTTGCGGATGCTCCATAAGAGATCAGCTTTGAGTAGGATTTACCGAAACCGGCGAAGAAAGCCATTTCGGTATTGCTGGTCATGTGATCTATAATCACACGGTTGGTTGCGCTAATCTCCTGGTTGATGTCCTCGAGTGTGGTAACGGGAATATCATCAACCCCCAGACGAATGATTCCGAATCCCCAGCCAGTGCCGTCAGGGCGCGGTCTGCCATAACCGAGATAATCGTATCCCACGATACCTTCGAATTGCTCGGCGTGCATGAAACTGGCTTCATGAGCGGGTAAATTTGCCAACCCAGCAGGATTCCAGTAAGCAGCGGAAGCTCCATTCGCCAGAGCAACGTAGGTTCCCCCCATGCCCTGGGCACGGGGATCTATACCGATGCTCAAAAATTCGCCTGCGTACTTTCCATCGGACAACCAACTTGCGGTGGCGTTTGATGCAAACATCGCCAGTAAGGCGATCATCAGGGTTGCGGTTCTTTCCATGATTCCCATCGTGAAATTCCTCATCCAAATAATATACGAATATCTTCGTATAATGTCAAGAGATTTCATTAAAGCTACTTGCAAGATTATCCCACAAGTCTTATTATATTAGACCGGTCAAACGTGCGAAAGTTTCCCCGAAAACAAACGTCAGCATGTAGATTTTAGCAGATATAGGACATGAGCCGTACCATTCTCGATAGAGCCCCGAAGGATAATGCCTTATTATGCCGTGAAATAGCCATTATTGATAAGTTTATTGCGGTATATTGCAAACGCCACCACAGCGGCGCCTCCTCCCTCTGCGACGATTGTCGCGAGCTGCGTGAATACGCCATTTCAAAACTCGAGGAGTGTCCCTACGAACCGAAACCACCCTGCAAGAGATGCCCCACACATTGTTATACGAGTATCATGCGGAAGAAAATTAAGGATATTATGCGTTTTTCGGGTATGCATTTCATCAAGCGAGGCCGGCTGGATTGGCTGCTCAAATACTTTATGACTTCAAAGCCATTTGAGCGATCGAGCCTAAAACCCCGAACTCGATAAGTCATTAAATTAAGATCTACTAACATCTTATAAGATAAACTCTCTCCATAGGAGGCGCTAATTTATCCAGAATGCCAGCAAACGGAGTGTAGCGACTATAAGTATCACCTTATATATAAGAAGCCTTTAATGGGGGAGCATAAGAATGATCAGAAAATTGTCGATAATATTACTCATGGTTGCGCTCGGCCTACAGCTTGTTAGTGCCGAAACTATAAAAATACCTGCCGACCAATCCACCATCCAGGCCGGTATCGATGCATCCAGTAATGGTGACACGGTACTAGTTTCCGATGGAATCTACTCGGGTCCCGGCAATATAAACCTCAGTTTTGGAGGGCGAAGTATTGTGGTTACTTCCAAGGCGGGTCCCGACAACTGTATTATAAACTGCCAATCAGCAGGGCAGGGGTTTTACTTTCACAACAACGAAACGGAAGATGCCGTCCTCAGCGGATTTTCCATCGTTTATGGAGCGAGCGGCGCAGGAGGAGCGATACACATAGCGGATGCAAGCCCGAAGATAGAACACTGCATTTTATCGTTGAATCATGGGGACTATGGAGGAGGAATTTTCATTTCGGGCGGTAGTCCACAGATCATCAACTGTGTTCTGGTGGAGAATTCAGCACAAAGTGGCGGAGCGATATTTTTCGCAGATTCCGATCCATTCATCGGCAACTGCATCATCGTGAACAACCAGTCATCTGGTTGAGGCAGTCTCTGCAGTGGGATCTACTGCGCTTCAGGCAATCCGACCATCACCTATAACAATTTGCATAACCTGGGCGGCAACTTCTACGGTGGCGCGATACCAGAGGGCGCCGGAGAGATGACGACCGTTAACAATAACGGCGATCCATGTGACCAATACTTCAACACTTTCCTCGATCCAGAATTTGAGGAGCCGGGGAATTTCCACCTGGGGTCTTCTTCACCCTGCATTGATGCAGGCAATCCAGATGCGATGCACAACGATCCGGAGGATCCCCTGAATCCCGGATATGCTCTCATGCCGGCTCGGGGTACAATCATCAACGATATGGGCGCCTTCGGAGGCAGCGGTATTGCTAACTGGGTGGGGATAAGAGGGAAAGATCCTGAATACGGGGATTTACCCCAGGATTTTGAACTGTTCCAGAATCACCCCAATCCCTTTAATCCGAAGACGGTTCTCAGTTACCAATTACATACTGCCAGTGAAGTAAAACTGGCTGTATATGACATTTCAGGCGTCACAGTAGCAGAATTGTTGCACGGATGGCAGGAAGCTGGTAGCCACGAGGTCATTTTCGATGCGACCGGACAGCCCTCGGGAGTGTATCTGTACAGGCTTCAAGCAGGTACTGAAGCAGCAACCGGGAAGATGGTGTATATGAAATAAAAAAGAATACAGAAGACAGAAGACAGAAGGCAGAAGGGGCGATCCCGGTCAACCGGGACGCCTTTTTTATTCAAACTATATCGTCAAAAATAAAATAAATATAATTTTGCTTGACTTTTTCCCAACTATTTCGTATATTGAGTTTCAAGAAATTATTACCGCAACCGATTTTCAATACGATTTACGGTTAGCCTGTGGTAAAGGAGAAACCTGCTATCGGGGTGTGGGTCGCCTTGCCGAGTAAAAATAAAAGCCTGCAAGACGAAGGCACAGTTGGATTCATACTCTGCGAAGAGGTGGGTCAGACTGTGCCTTTTTTGGTTTATTGGATGCTTAAATTTATAAAATACATAAGAAAGGGGATAAAATAACTGCAAGAAGAATAGTTAGCTTATCCTTCCTGGCAATCTGCTTGATTGCTTGTGCGGCTAACGCCACAGAAATCCCACCGGGTACGGTTTCCGGGGACTGGTACGCATCGGGAAATCCATACAATGTCAATGGTGAAATTATCATCCGATCAGGTACAACTTTGAACATTCACGAAGACGTGGAAGTCATCTTTCAGGGTCATTACAAGTTCATCGTTAACGGGTGGTTGGAGGCTGTCG
>CBDUWK010000217.1:0-4776 GCA_965370905.1 uncultured bacterium
TTCAGAACCTTGTGGACTTTTTTCACATTTTTCATCCTTCGACCGAAAAACGTCCCTCGTAAAGACATTGGAGAATTTCTGAAGAAAGATTAATTGACTCCGCAAATCAAAAAGGCGAGAAATAATCCTCGCCTCATTCATTCCATTTTTCTGCTCTTCTAATCTCTACTTTCAGATCCCCCAAATACCCCCATATCACTCAAAGATCCGTCACCTTCGCTGATTAACGGTGACCCCGAATTCCTGCAGGGCGATCCTTCCTGAAGATGGAAATCACTATCAGAGATAAATAGTGGATCCGCAGAAATGTTTCCCCTGGTTCCGGTCAGATCCTCCATGTCCTGATAATTGCCCAGAACGTTTCCCCAGATATTGTTGTGAGTGATCAGGAAATTATCCGGATTGCCATTATTCCATAATCCCACTTGCGGCGCTACCCACTGCTCCTTCCAGCCGTTGTGGATAACGATATTATTGAGAAATCGTCCCCGGCATGCATCACTCCAGATAGCTAATCCACAGTTGCCATTGTGTATCACGATGTTGTTCGTGGCATCGAGGTAGGAATCTCCTGTCGCGATTATTCCCCATCCGAGACAATTCCTGACTACGTTGTTAGCGACCACTGCGCGTGATCCCCCGAATGTGCCTATTCCTTTCCAGTAATCTTTAATAGTATTGCGCATAACTACCGCAACTGCATCCCAGGTTATGCCGATTCCGGCTCCACGTCCATTCTTAATGTTATTATCGGTGATGTAAGCTGTAGCGCCGCGATACAGTGCAATGCCATCCCAGCCGTTATTGTAAATTTCATTGTTATGTATCATCAGTTCAGAATTTTCTCTGCCGAATATACCTCCAATGCCAACCACTACACTGTCGATCCTGTGGTCGTTGTCCCTGATATGAACTTGTCGAACCGTGACCGTGCTGTGCTTTACCACTATTCCTGCGTCGGTAGCATTCCCATCACCGTCCCTCTTCCCCCCGGTGATGGATAGCTTCTCGATTGATGACCCCCTGCTGTTTAAGAACAATACGCCGTATCCGGCATTTGTAATCAAGGTTGTCTCAGTAGTGCCCGAACCTGCCAAACAGAGCGTTTTGCCATTGATCAGGAAACCCCGGCTGGCATTTACAGTAGTTTGGTGCTCCGGTGTATTTCCACCGAGTTCCTCGGTAAACGGTTCAGGACGCGCGGAATAGACTCCGGGTGCTATGAGTAGTGTATCACCATCTTCGGCTTGATCTATCGCGAACTGCAAATCGAGGTACGGCGTCAGTTGATTCCCACTACCCTCCCCAATTCCGTTACCATTTTGAAGCGAGCTCTTTACATAAATAATACGCCCGTAAGAGGATGACACCGTCAGAGCGACAATTGCCATCGTTAATAAAAGTATCATAAATTTTTCATACTTCATCATGATCTGATCCCCCACCACAGGTAATATGTTGCCAGCCCCCGATAAGGGCGCCAGCTCTCTGCTCTTTTAACTAACTCTTCGGGATCGGGTTTCACCTGCAGGTTATAAACGTTCTTATATCCATTCAGTAAACCGGCGTCACCCGTCGGCAAGGCATCGAATCTCCCTAATCCCCTGATCAGTGCGTAATCAGCCGTCCATCTTCCTATACCTCTGATCTGAACCAACCTTTCGACGATCTCTTCATCAGGTAGATCCCCTAATCCAACCAGATCGAAACCGCTCTGAACCAGCTCTGCCAATCCGATGATATATTCAGCTTTTCTCAAAGAACACTTGAATTCGCGCCATTCCAGAGGATCTCTCCCAGCTAATTCTTCCGCAGTGGGGTAGCGATAGTAAAGGTGATCATTAAATGTAACACTTCTGGCGAATTTCTTCAGCATCCCCTCCTTAACCTGACAGGCGAAACGGAGATTAACCTGCTGACCTATTATCGCCCAGGTTAAAGCTTCAAAAATACTCGGTTCCAGAACTGGCTTCAGACCAATGTTGTTGAGGCAATGTTGCCTGAGGGTAGAATCGCGCTCAATCTCCCTGTAAAAAGCATCCAGATCGAGGTGCAGACAAAAAGCCTTCTCAATCTGCTCAACACACCTGTCGATGTCTTCATCGACGAGATTTTCACCCTCAATTGTCAGCAGTATCTTGGGTCGGTTCAGACTTCCCAATGATTTTAGACTTATCAGCGCATCAGCGTCGCTCCCCAATGACCAGATTCGGCTGAAAGTCGTCCCATTGAACCTGGCGATGGGATCCGGACGATGAGGCCCTAAGTAACTGAATGAGAGATCGAAGTCGTATGGCGGTGTCGGCGATAATATAATTTCTGTTCGCATCTGTCCAATTCTTGATTGTGGCTTAAGAATATAAGGCTTAAGAAAGTATACTGCAAGATAAAAGTAAATATTTCAAATTTGTGTTGCATTGAAAGCGTATAATTATTATATTAGGATAAACAGAGTCCGAATTGTCTGAATTAGCAAGATGCAATTTTCTATAGGATGCGAATACGCCGTTCACGGCCTCTTGTTTCTGGCCATGAGACAGGAGAACGAGGTAGTACTGGTAAGTGAGATAGCCCGAGCTCAAAATCTGCCCGAAAGCTACCTCGCCAAGGTATTTCAGAACCTGGCCAAAGCCGGACTGATAACCTCTTTCCGGGGCGCCAAAGGCGGATATATGCTGGCTCTGCCACCCGAGAAGATTACCCTGAACGATGTCACCAGGGCAGTGGAAGGTAACGCTCCCCTCTTCAAGCCTCTCGATGCCAGGAGGGATTGCAACTTCGGCTCCGATTGCCTGATTCGGAAAACCTTCGAGCGAGCCGAAAAATCGCTGTTCTCAGAATTGGAAAAAGTAACGTTAAAAGAGATGGTTGATAGAGCCAGACCGGCAAGCGATCGATTGAAGTGGCTGAACCTAAAAAAAGTAGCAGAAATATAGTTAAACATAAAGATTATACCATGGAAACAAAAACATTCACCGAATCAGAAGTAACCGAAATTCTAAAAAAGGTAAAATATCCGGGCTATTCCAGGGACATAGTATCCTTCGGAATGGTTAAGGCAATTTTATTTGAAGATCACAAGGTAACCGTCCAGTTGCAGATGCAGGACGTTCCAGACCAGGTCGCTGATGAAATCAAACAGAGTGCACAAGAAGTACTGTTGGCGGAAACCGATTTCGAACGAGTTCATGTGGACGCAGAAATTATTTCAACCAATAAAAGGGAGAGTGGGGAAGAGGCGCCTGCGTCCGAAAAGTTGATGAATCCTCAGCCGCTTGCAGGTGTAGATAAAATTATCGCGGTATCATCGGGGAAAGGCGGCGTCGGCAAATCCACCGTTGCCGTTAACCTCGCCGTAATGGCAGCCAAACAGAGCCAACGCGTCGGTATCATGGACGCTGATATACACGGGCCCAGCCTTTCCACGCTTTTAGGCATTGACACCAAACCGGATGCCGACGAAAAAGGCCTCTACCCATTTCAAAAATATAACATTAAGTCTATGTCCATTGGCTTTATCATCGAACCTGGCCAGCCCCTTATCTGGAGAGGTCCCATGCTCAACAAGGCTCTGGAACAGATAATCGAAGGGACCCACTGGGGCGAACTTGATATGCTCTTTGTCGATCTGCCGCCCGGAACCGGAGACGTGCAGATCTCCCTTACTCAAAAGTATAAGATCGACGGCGCCATTGTCGTCACCACACCTCAGAATGTGGCCCTGGATGACGTCCATCGCGGCGCGGTTATGTTCCAGCACACCAACGTGCCGGTCTTGGGCGTAGTGGAAAACATGAGTTATTATCGCTGTCCCCATTGTGACGATTTGTCTCATCCCTTCGGTAAAGGCGGCGGGTTGCGCGAAGCGGAGAAATTGGGATTGCCTCTGCTGGGCAGCATCCCCATGGATCCTAAAATCCTCGAACTCGCCGATAAAGGACAGCCTATCGTGGACGCAGAACCCGATTCTGAGAGCGCCAAAAGCTATTTTGCTCTCTATCAGAATGTACTGAAGCAACTTGAGGAGCGTTAAACAGATGATAACCGAAGAATCTGTCTATCATGCCTTGGAGACTGTCCTCGATCCCGAGTTGGGAGTGGATATAGTAAACTTGGGGTTTATCTACGACGTTCGTATAAATGGCGACACGGTTGCAGTGGCAATGACCCTGACCATCAAAGGTTGCCCTATGCACTCAACTTTGAAAAAGAATGCCGAAGAGGCGATCCTGAAGCACCCTGAAGCTAAGCACGCCGAAGTGAATCTGGTCTTCGATCCTCCCTGGAATAAAGCCATGATGAGCGCTAAAGCCAGGGAAAAACTCGGAATAAAAATCGACGTTGTGGGGACATGCGGCGCAAAATAAGAGCATTGGGGTTGGGCCAATAATTTGCCGGAGACACAGTATTATAGAGATTACCGGGCTTACATATGAGTTATTAAGGACTGCGCAATAAATGAAACATTCAGGAGGCGAAATGAAGAAAGTATTGATACTCGGGGCGGGCCATGTTACTAAACCATTAGTAGATTATCTGATTGAAACCTGCGCCTACCAGGTAACTATGGCAGCCAGGACGGTGTCCAAAGGAGATAAGGTTATTGCCAATCGTACTCTGGGAAATGTTGTTGGCTGGAGCACCGGAGACGAAGCAGGGCTCGACCGTCTGGTGAACGAGAATGACCTCGTAGTAAATATGATTCCAAAAGCTTATCATACTATGGTTGTCGAAGCTTGTCTCAAGCACCGGAAGAGCATGGTTACTACTTCCTAT
>CBDUWK010000218.1:0-4775 GCA_965370905.1 uncultured bacterium
ATGTAATAGAGAATTATTGCAATAGCAAATAACCGCATATGATTATATTAGGAAGCAAGTTTAAGTACAAGGATATTCATAATATCTGTGAGGTACAAACAAAACATGGACAGTATATTTTTACATGGGAAGAATAGAAAATACAGCTACCGAGTAAATTAAGATCAGCAGGGGTTAGAAAGATCGTGACCTAATCTCCAACCAGGTTTTGTATAAGTGACCTGCCCCTGGAAGCTGATCCAAGTATAAAGTTACAGACCAGGCAAAAAGAGACAGGAAATACCCAGAAGATTATGCTATTCAACCAAACAGACCATCAGAAAATTATAAGAAGCCGATGCGTTGCTGAGTTAGGGGAAAACTGCAGAAGAAATGGCCAAAGCATTAGAGGTCAGCAAACAGATCTGCTAACACTGGCGAAAAGAATATGGGGGGTTGGATATAACCCGGGCAAAGAAACTCGAACAATTAGAAAAAGAGAATGCCGGGCAGTTTTCATCCCTCTCACTTCACAACTTCAGCTGGCTGGTGTACCATAATAATTAGTACTAAAACTGTTGGTAGGGCAATCCCCGCCGCTCGGAGATCATATTTTCCGGACAAGGAGATTATTAGATGAAAAAAAGTGGTTTTCACCGTTGGGCTTGGCTGGTCGTATTCCTGTTGGGCGGGGTGTTGATGATTTTTGGAGGGGCGCAGGACCTGACACTCTTCTTTGCCCCCGAGGGAAACCTGGCACCGGTACCGTCGTGGCATACGGTTCTTCCTCTTGTGGGACTGGTCTGCGGGCTGATTGTGCTGACCTCGGCAGTGTTGAACCTCGTCTGGGGTTGGCAGCTGCGGCGCGCTGAAGGCAGCGATGAACTGCGGCTGGCGCGCTGGGTGGCCCTCGTCAGCGGAGCGGCGGTGATTGCTGATTTGGTCAGCGGTTATTATGGCTTCGGCAGCCTGATGGCACTGATAGCTGGTGTCTGGCTAATGAGAGAAAACCAAAAGATGATCAGAAGCATAATTGCCTTATTCGTGAGCATAGGTATATTGACAGCCGGTTTGTTCTGGGCAGCCGGAAGCGCCGTGCTGCCCCCCACCGCAGCCCCTACCCTTGTGCCCACCTCCCCTTTCAGCGACACGCTTGTCCGTGGGCCGTACCTGCAATCGGTGACAGCCGACTCGGTCATCGTTGTCTGGGAGACCGAGGGTTCCAGCCGCGGAGAAATCATCTACGGTGAGACGAAGGAATACGGCTCGAGCATGACTGACCAGGTGGTGGGTACAAATCATGCTGTCACCCTCACTAATCTGGCTCCCTATACAACTTATCACTACCGCGTTGTGAGTGATGGCGTTTCCTTGAGCCCAGATGCTGCTTTTAGCACCGCCGCCGGTCCCGATCAAACCAAATTCACTTTCGCCGCCTTTGGGGATACCCGCACGGGGCATCAAACCCACCAGGAGGTGGTGGACAGTATCGTAGCGATTGAACCTGATTTTGTGCTGCACACCGGCGACCTGGTGTATAGAGGCAGGGAGTTCCCTTATTGGGAAATATTTTTCGAGATTGAGAGGGAATTGATGTCCCGCATACCTCTCTTCCCCGCGTTGGGAAATCATGAGGACAATCATCAGCATTATTTTGACCTCTTCTACCTGCCTGGTAACGAGCGCTGGTACGCTTTCGATTACGGTAACGCCCTTTTCATCTGCTTGCAGGTTGACGGCATTGTGGATTTTGGTCCGGGCAGCGAACAGTACGACTGGTTGGAGAGTGAGTTGGAGGCCAATAGGCAGCCCTGGTTATTCGTTTACTTTCACATCCCTCCTTACAGTTCAACACAAAGGGAGGAGCCTGACGTTGAGCAAGAAGTGCGGCAGGCGCTGACCCCGCTCTTTGAACAATATGGGGTAGATGTGGTGTTCACTGGTCATAATCACAACTATGAGCGCAACGAAGTCAACGGCGTCACCTACATCGTCACCGGAGGGGGAGGTGCGCCGCTGAGCGTGATGGAAGATCCGGAACTGACGCGGGCCGCCTTCGCGGTGACCTTCCATTTTGTGCTGCTGGAAATTGACGGCAATCATCTGGGGGCAACGGTCTTTTCCAGTCAGGGGAAAATTATCGACGAATTTGAGCGTATGCACCCTTAATCTATATTTCGAACTTTAATGGGAATGGACAGGCCTCGGGACTGGTGTTCGTTTCTTTTCATTTTGGTTATCTCCTTGAAAAAGTTGGCAAGGTCAATTTACTTCTTGGGGGAAAACCTTTTTCCATGCAAAAACATAGAAGCAGATGCTTTGCTGACAAACTCGTGTCCCGGAAGACAAAGGGGAGGTTCTCCCCCCTTGACTCTCCACCTACTGGAGGCTGTATACTATGGGTGAAGGCCTTCAGAAAGTAAAACCGTGAGCGGAGAATCAAATGATTAGAATCGGACTCTTTTCTAAACTCAGCCAGGTTCCGGTGAAAACGCTGCGCTACTACGATGAAATCGGGCTGCTCGAACCCGCTGAAATTGACAGTTTCACCGGCTATCGGTACTACTCGGTCACCCAACTTCCCCGCCTGAACCGCATTCTGGCGTTAAAGGATCTGGGACTATCCCTCAATCAGATTGCCCAGTTGTTAACAGAAGAACTGCCCGTAGAA
Source organism: uncultured bacterium (assembly GCA_965370905.1). Taxonomy (GTDB): domain Bacteria; phylum Electryoneota; class B3-LCP; order B3-LCP; family B3-LCP; genus JALGVT01. The sequence continues at coordinate 2,651 of CBDUWK010000218.1, forward strand.
CAGCTCCGGGGGATGCTCCGCTTGAAGCAAGTTGAGATTCAACAACGAATGGGGCAGGAGGAAGAGAAGTTGGCCCGCGTAGCCGCCAGGTTGAGACAGATTGAACAGGAGAATAAAATGTCGAACTATGATGTCGTGATTAAGAAAGTAGAACCCCAACGAATCGCTTCTGTGCGAGATGTGATTCCCAGTTACCCCGAACAGGGTCACCTCTGGCAAGAGTTGGAAACTTTGATGGGCCAGAACCAGATCAAACCCACCGGTCCCTGCTTAACGCTTTACCATTCCGATGAGCCAAAGATCGATGCCGAGGTATGCGAACCCATCGCTGGAGATGTCTCTTTGCCCGATAACACACAGATGCAGACACGTGAGCTGCCTGGTACCGAAGTGGCTGCTGTTATCCACCACGGGCCGTTTAACACCCTTAGCGAATCCTATGAGGCGGTTCTAAAATGGATTGAAGCCAATGGCTACCAGATCAATGGTCCTTGCCGGGAGATTTACCTGCAGCCTCCGGCTGAGATGGGCAGCCAAACTGATCCTGATACGGTGACGGAGGTTCAGTTTCCAGTAATGAAGAGTTAAAGGGTGGGGGGTTGGGGGGTGACTGCTGGACATTTACGGAACTGCACCTGCATCCGATGCAGGTAGGCAATCAGAGGTTGGAATAAATCTGAATTCAGCGGGCTTTAACTTTGCTCCACCCCTTTCGCCCCAGACAGACGACCCCATAGACAATTATCAACAAACCGACCGACATGAGCACCTTAATCTCCTGGGGGGAATAGGCTCGTACATCAGAGAAGAAAAAGAAAATCGAGACACCTATCCAGATCGCCGCGATGGACAGGTCAAAAGCAGACAGCTTTCTTCGTTTGAGAGTGGACTTCTCAGCCCTGGCGGCAGCATCAGCTGACAAGGAGGCATCAAAGCGGCGCATGCTGAGTGCGATTGAATCTGTAGGGCAGGCATCGGTACACTTCAAGCAGACAATGCAGTCTGAATTGCGCACTTCGCCGTGGGCGTTGAGGTCGCCCATCACGTCAACCTCCATATCACAAACACGGTTGCACTGCCCACAAGCGATGCACTCGTTATTCACCAGCCGCACACCGCCGATTTTCACAGTGCTGAATATCTTCAGCAATGCCCCAATAGGACACAGGTAGCGGCACCAGGCTTTCCTGCCAAAAACATAGAGAAGAACCGGTCCATAGAGAATAGCTGTCAGAAGCATTGAAATTCCGGTCTGCTGCCCGCCCCAGGGTTCGACATCAGCCAACCTGAAGGTAAATACAGCCGGTATGCTGTGTTCTATCCAAACCACAAGCAAAGCGCTGTAGACCTTGAGCGCCAGGGCAACAAATGGAATCACACCCAGGTAGAGCAAAATGCGGCGCGGAATTTTTATTTTTAACTTATCACCAATACCCCACTCAACCAGTTCAAGATAGCCCCCAAACCAGCAGAACCAGCCGCAAAAGGCGCGTCCCAGCAGCAACGCAGAGATAAAAGCCAATATCCAGAAGATAAATCCGGCGTTTAACACACCACGCGAAAGACCGGAGAAGAAAGCCTCAATCCCTATGCTGCCATAATTTTGAATACCAAAGGTGTACCAGGTGACCACATGCACAGTCATCAGCAGCATCAGGAAAACCCGGCTTAACGTACGCCATTTTTGAGTGGTCATCTTATAAATCCTTTTTCGTTAGATAATGCACTTTATAAATGTAAAAAATTTCAACGGAAAACTCTTCCCGCCTTGAGATTGAAAAGAGAATAGATTCTTTGTTTGCATTGTTTCCAGGAAAACCTCTCTGTCTGTGTGCATGTGATCTGCTGATAGAAATCCAGCTGGCTTTAGAACCCGGTGCAGTTCTTCCAGCAGCGCTTGTTGATCTCGTACAAGATGGAATGTGTCATATAGCAGAACAACGTCCACACATTCATCCGGCAGACCGGTATCCCTGTCCGAGAGAATCGTTTTTATATTAGTGAGATTTTCCTTCGCGCTTCTTTTTTCCACCGTTGTTATTGCCAGGGGATGAATATCAAGGGCATACACCGCCCCTTCATCTCCCACAATCTGGGCTGCAGGTATCGTGTAACTCCCAATCCC
>CBDUWK010000219.1:0-4770 GCA_965370905.1 uncultured bacterium
ACACTATACCCGGGGACATCACGCGATTCTTTATGATCCGGTTATCAGCATACCTCTGATACTACGCTACCCCAAACTGATTCAACCAGAAGTTATGAATACCTACGCCTCCAACGTCGATATCTTCCCCACTGCGCTTAATCTGATGGGTTATTCTAATTGGATTGGCAGTGATGTAGAAGGTTTCGATCTATTCTCGGAAACCTTTCCGCAAGAACGATATATTTTAAATGAGGATCTTAACCCCACGGTGCAAAATATAGCTTCTGATTGGACCTGTAGAAGCCTCTTCGATGGACCTTACAAGTTAATAATCAATACGGGGACGAATGATTCGACCGTGACTGAATACCCAATCGATACGCTTTTAATAAACATTGACTTAGATCCTGATGAGTTGATAGACCTTCGTCTTGAGTTAAGCGCCAAGGCTGACAGCATGATATCTATTTTAAACGAATGGATAGCTGAAATAGAAGTGAAGCCGGAAGCTGAGATTGAATTAAGCGATGAGGTCAAGGAGAGCTTAAAGGCGCTGGGATATGTAAACTGACAATTAATGTATACTGTTGAAATAAATGGTAATTCCAGGCCGGTTTCTCTATAGTACCGGCTTTTTTATTTGCAATTCATGGTTAGATTAGTTATTTTGTAATTCCAATTAGGAGGCATAGAAATCATGTATGTCAGATTATTATTTTTCGCTTTAGTATCAATTTGCACCGTATCTCAAGATGCGCTTTCTGTACTGCGTGTACATTTCATTTCGGTCGGACATGGCGACGCCATCTTGATAGAAGAAGAAGGAAAGGGAATTGCCTTGGTGGATGCCGGTAAACCCGAAGCCGGTTCAATCGTCTTAGCCTATCTACGCGAAGAAGGTATCAGCAATATTGACCATCTATTTGTTACCCACACTCATGATGATCACGTTGGAGGAGTTCCGCTAATTCTCGATTCCCTGAACGTAGGTATTATCCATCACACCGGAATGGTCCACGGATGGGAAACTGCCAGGAAATTCAACGATTACCTGGAAAAAGGATTGTGGTTAAGCGAAGTTAACGGCGCCGGTGACGTTCCGGTTCAATCAGGCGATCTGAAAATTGAGGTCTTAAGTCCTGTTAAAGAGGAGACCGAAGGTCTGGACGTGGATCCCAATCCCAATTCAATGGTTCTGTTGGTCACTCATGGCAAAGTGAAGATATTGCTGACCGCTGATATTTATCGGGAGCGTGAAGCCTGGTTGATTGAGACCTACGGATATTTACTGGAAAGCCAGGTAATGAAGGCTTCTCATCATGCCTCGGCAAATGGGAACAGTGCAGTGTTTCTTCAAACTGTCAAACCGAAGATTGTTGCCGTAACTCTCGGGCCAAATGAGTGGGGGTATCCCTCTCCGGAAACGATGATTCGGTTGCAGCAGCATTGTCCTGTGGTCTTGCGAACGGACGATGCAGGCTCAATTGTCATCGAAAGCGATGGTGATACCTGTAGGGTCACAAAGCCGGAGAAAATGCAGCGGTGAAGCCTGTTGCCATACTATTCGATCCGATCTTCCTCCAACATGACCTGGGAGCAGGGCATCCGGAGTGCCCGGATCGGCTCATGTCAGTGATGAACGCCCTGGAAGCGCTGCGCGAAGATCCGCGTTTTATCTGGGTCGATCCACCTGAAGCTTTACCCGAGCAGATTACCAGGGTGCATACCCCTGAATATGTAGACTGGATACGTGAGAAATGCGAGGCTGGGGGTGGTGTGTACCCGGCCTTAGAAGGCAACTTAGTCGCCGAATCCTATCCAGCGGCTTTAAAAGCGGCGGGTGCAATGATCGAGGGATGCGACCGGGTCTGGGGAGGAGAGTGGGGAGGAGCATTTGCGGTAGTTAGACCTCCGGGGCATCATGCAGGGAAAAGCTCAGCCATGGGATTCTGCATCTTCAACAATGTGGCTATTGGCGCTCAGTGGCTGGTAGATGAAAGGAAAGCAAATTCAGTGTTGCTAGTCGATTTCGACGTCCATCACGGCAACGGTACACAGGACGCCTTTTATTCAGACGAAAAAATCTGTTATTTCAGTACGCACCAGTGGCCCCACTATCCCGGAACGGGATCTGAATATGAACGAGGCGACCAGGCGGGTCAGGGGACGACGTTGAACGTCCCCTTAAAGGCTGGCGTCGGTGATGATGAGATATTGGCTGCTTTTGAAAATAAACTCGTCCCCTGGACGGAAGAACGCAAACCCGAAATTCTGCTCATTTCTGCAGGATTCGACGCGCACAGAGACGATCCCCTCTCCAACCTGCAAGTTTCCACTGAAGGTTACCGGCAAATGGCTAAAATTCTAAAGCAGATTGCTGATGACCATTGCGAAGGGCGCTGGGTAATCACTCTGGAAGGAGGTTACAATCTGCAAATGCTGGGGAAAAGCGCGAGGGTGTTCTTAGAGGGGATGACCGGGTAATTCTATGCCAAATTACAAAATTAAAAGCGGCTGAATAGCCGCTTTTTTGTACAATAGACCATTGCTTAAGGTTCAAGCTTTTCGATATCTAAACATCTGAAAATCTGGTGGTGACTACCGTCGCGTAGAGGCACAGGTGTCTCCATTATCGATTTTATCTTCTCTGGCGTAATCAAGCTGGCGTCGTACGTAAAGATAACCAGGTGTTCAGAGGCTACGGTTTCAATGGACGAGATGCCAACAGTTTCCTTATATAGACTGGTAAAAAAGTTAGCTGTACCCTTGCATTTCAGTCCCTCTACTGTGCATTGCAGCTTTTCTTCTCCGGCGCCGCTAAAATTTACCGAGGTAGTCGGCTGAGTGAACGCGGAACGGAGAAAGTATCCCCCGGTTAAAAACGCTATAACCAATAAAGGAATCGCATATTTCGGAATGTTCATGGTCTTTTCTATAAGTTCGCTTTAATTGTCAATGAGCCATCTACTTGACAGATGTCAACGCATTCCAGGCAGTTGGTGCAGTCGCGATGACGGATTTTCGTCATTCTGAAAGGCTTAAGGTCGTGCGGACAAGCTGCACCGCAATCTTCGCACGCTGTACAGAGTTGCTCGTCTCTCTCGATCTTGATAAGTCCCAGCCGGGAGAACGGATCGAAGGTAGCCCCCAGCGGACATAAATACCGGCAGAAAAACATGGGGATGAAGAACGCGCCAACCATGATTATCGCCAGGGTGAGATAGGTGATCCAACCCAATGTCCCGTGCCCGAATCCCGAGAATATAATATAAAAGGGATCGAAACCGCGCAGCACCAGTTCGCCCAGCCTGTAAGTGAAATAGAGAGATATTATCAGGACGACGTAACGTAGAATCTTCAGCCTGCCGTTCGTTCTCTCCGCCACTTTCGGACGTTTCTTCCAGGTGATCCCTCCCAGCTTTCCGAACAGTTCACTTAAAAAACCGACCGGGCAAGTCCAACCGCAGAATGCTTTCTTGGCGACTAAGGTTAGTAGAATAACTGCTACGAACATCGAGAGATTCAGAGGACCTAAAGCACAACTGAATTCTCCGCTGGAAAAAAGCCCCCACAGGCTCTCCATACCACCGAACGGACAGAATGCTTCAAATGAACGACTGCCATAACCCAATGCTGAGTAGATTATTAGCCCCAATATTATGGTGAGTAAGGTATAACGGATATAGCGTGTTTTCATGAATTTAAATTAGGCAGGCGTGACCGTCTGCCTTTATGATTCATCTTGGCGATTTCTGAACTAATCTTTCAGATATTTTTTCAGTATATCTGCGGCGCTATTAAATGCCTCTTCAAGTTTATAGTCTGTCTTCGCTCCAGCAGTGCCCAGATGCTTGCGGCCCCCGCCACCACCGCCCGCAATCTTGCCTATCTCCTTGACCAGCTTTCCTGCAGATAGCTTTTTGGATTTAATCAGATCATCAGTTACTACAACAGCGATGGAAGCACGGTTGTCAAGTGAAGAGCCCAGTACAGCCACTATATTCGTATTTTTCTCGCGTATCGCGTCGCCCAGGGTTTTAAGGTCGTCCATAGTGCGATCATCGAAAAGCGCAGTCACCAGGCGAACACCTTGAACGTCTATTGCTCCCTTGAGCAATTCTTCAGTTTCTTCACCGGCTGATTCCTCTTTCAGGTGATCCACTATTTTCTGAAGCGCCTTGTGCTCTTCAACCAGCTTCTCCACCTTTTCTAATACGTTGCCTCCCCGAGCTGACAGACTGTCTTGAACTGATCTCATCATGCGCTTGTTCTCGAGGAACTTTTTGACAGCTCGTTCTCCGGTCCAGGCTTCGATGCGGCGGATACCCGCGGCTGCAGCAGATTCCGAAACGATATGAAAAACCAACAACTGATCGGTTGATTTTACATGAATGCCACCGCAAAGTTCAGCAGAAACGTCATCTACGGTAACTAATCTCACCTCTTCGCCGTACTTCTCTCCAAACAGAGCCATAGCTCCTTTGGATTTCGCCTCTTCGAAGGAGGTGTATTCCCAGTTTACCGGTAACGATTGCGCAATCACATCGTTGACAAGGTTTTCCACTTCGTCGATCTGCTCTTCAGTCGGTTTTTCGAAGTGAGTGAAATCGAAGCGGAGGTAATCTGGATGAACCAGAGATCCGGACTGGTTGACGTGTTTGCCGAGAACCCTCCTGAGCGCCATCTGGAGTAGGTGCGTTGCAGTGTGGTTACGGGCAATTTTAATTCTGCGCTCCCTATCTACCTTCGCCTTGACCGGTTTTGGAAAACTATCGTCGATGTCCTTCA
>CBDUWK010000220.1:0-4736 GCA_965370905.1 uncultured bacterium
CGCTTCGCTGTTACATATCCAGACATTCCCAAACTTGTCAGTCAGAAGGTCGCGAACTACACAATAATGAGTAAGAGATGTTATGTTAAAAAGTCCGTTGCCAGCGGCATAGTGACCTTTAGTTTCAATGGTATCATTTTTGAACTCGAACCAACCGACTCCTCTACCATCGCTGGCAATCCAGACTGCGCCGCTGTTATCCTGCGTGATGCGCCGTGTCCAGTACCAGAAAAAACTGTCGGGACTGGCCCATTGTGTAAGCGATGAGTCACCCGAATCATTCTGCCGCCCGAGATTGATCCAGTGAGTTCCGTCAAAGTGGCAGAGAACGCTGTTGGAATACCCCAACTCAAGTCTTCCTGAAACCCATAATGAACCCTCATCCGTCACCAAAATATCGGTAACAACTTCCACGAGCACTCCATCAGGTGATCTTAGAATCCAATCTTCACCATTCCAGGTTTTCAAACCCCCAGATCTGATCGTCCTAAATTGATCCGAATCCCGCGTAATCGTCATTCCTGCCCACATAGAGCCATCATCAGTAAAAACAAGACTGAGCGCTTTGGCATCCTTTTCTCCAAACCTTACAACCTGTCCCTCAACAAGGCGGTACACACCCCATTTCCTACCGCAGTAAATGGTATCGTCATATGCCTTTAGAAATTCTATATCTTTGCTGTTGCTGTAATCCAGCGTTTCAAATCCTTCATCGAGTCCAGTCAAACGATTAAGTCCATAGGTTACATCTTTTACACCTACATAAAGGGTATCGCGGTATACTTCCATGGCCGAGATATGGTTACTAGAGAGTCCATCTTCGGTGTAGTAATTGCTCCAACTTTCAGGTGATTCCAGTACGGCCTGGCTTAAATCGCCGCGAGCCAATCCCATATCAGTACCAACCCAGAGACCACCATCATAAACGAAAACATTATTCGCCTCTGTTTCAGAAGTTAAGTTTCCTAGTGACCAGTAAGTACCCTTGATAAGATAATCCTCAAAGCTATCGTAATATTGAAGTTTGCTTACCCCAATATCGTGTGCTATAAAGATGGTATCATTATAAGCATGAAGCGCGTTGATGCTGAAAATCTTATCGTCCTCATGAAAAGCAGCAAAACGTGAAACCTGATGAGTCTGCAAGTTGAAAATATCGAGGTAAGCGTTCCCCATTCCGAGTATAAGATTGCCCCGATTGTCCTGGACCATCACATTGACCTGCATTGAGGACAAACCGTGTGCAGTAGTGAATATCTGATAAGAATCTTCTCCCAGGTTATACCGGAACAGACCGCTGTTGGTCGCACCCCAGATATCGTTATCTATTCGAATCAATTGGTTAACTGAGTAAATCGAGGGTATTATTTCCCATGGTGAAGCAGTTGTTCCAGTTGATACTAAACCGATCACAGAAATGAGGATCAGTACGGTAAGGTTTTTTGTTCGCATGGCTCAATACTATAATTTATCCCATAGATCCGCCATTTCAATGGCGCTAATTGCTGCATCCCATCCTTTATTACCCGCTTTAGTGCCCGCTCGTTCCAATGCTTGCTCTAAAGTATCAGTGGTAAGCACCCCAAAAGCGACTGGAAACTGGTATTGCAGTCCGGTTTGTGCCACTCCCTTAGTAACTTCTGCGGCTATGTAGTCGAAATGGGGAGTGCCTCCGCGTATAACAGCTCCTAAACAGATTACAGCATGGTATTTCTGGGATTTAACCAGCCGCGCCGTGGTCATAGGAATTTCAAATGAACCCGGCACCCACACTATTGAAATGTTTTCTTGAAGCGCTCCGTGACGAAGCAGACAATCAAGTGCACCCTCCAGAAGTTTGTTTGAGATCAATTCGTTAAACCTGGAAATAACCAGAGCGAATTTCTTGCCAGAGGCATCGAGGTACCCCTGAATGGTTCTGATTTCACTGGATGCGCTTGCACCTGCACCTTTTTTTGGGAAAGTTTTGGGAGTCATAGCCTTTATTCTCCTTCATGTTGACAAGGATTGGTAATATAATGACCTAATTTTTCTCTCTTGGTTTTCAAGTACTTTTCATTTGTCGTACTGGCCGGGATTTCAATAGGAAGCCGTTCCACGATCTCCATATGATAGCCTTTCAACCCTATCACTTTACGCGGATTGTTGGTTAACAATCTGATTTGTCTAACCCCGAGATCGTAAAGAATTTGCGCCCCTATACCGTAGTCGCGTAAATCAGCCTTGAATCCTAATTTAAGATTCGCTTCGACTGTATCCATCCCTTTGTCCTGCAGCTCATAAGCTCGTAATTTATTAGCTAAACCGATGCCTCTTCCTTCCTGATTCATGTACAGCAGTACACCGGTCCCTTCACTCTCGATGATCTGCATAGCCTTGGCGAGTTGATCACCGCAATCACAACGCATCGAACCGAAGACGTCGCCAGTCAGGCATTCAGAGTGAACGAGTACCAACACCGGTTTTTCAGGGTTTATCTGACCTTTTACTAAAGCCAAATGGTTTTTTCCATCCACCATACTACGGTAGTTTACCAGCCGGAAATGTCCCCACCTGGTGGGGAGATCAACTTCGACGTCCTTAGCAATCAAAGATTCGGTCCGCTGACGGTACTCAATCAGATCCTTGATCGAAATCAGTTTGAGATCGAATTCCCGGGCAATGTCCACAAGCTCAGGCAGCCTGGCCATATTGCCATCTTCGCTCATTATCTCGCAGAGGATTCCCGCAGGTTGCAATCCTGCCAGTTTTGCCAGATCCACGACGGCCTCGGTATGCCCGGCACGCTTTAAGACCCCGCCGTTTTCGGCGCGCAGGGGGAATATATGTCCCGGACGCGCTAACTCATCGGGTTTCGTGTCCGGATTCACAGCGGTTAATATTGTGGTGGCACGATCTTTAGCAGAAATACCCGTGGTGGTATTCTTCACGGCATCTATGGTTACGGTAAAAGAAGTTCCGTGCAACGCAGTGTTCTTCCCTACCATCAGATCCAATCCTAACTCATCGGCACGCTGGGAGGTCATGGGCATACAGATCATGCCGCGGCCATGTTTGCTCATGAAATTTATAGCTTCGGGTGTCACCGTTTCTGCTGCCATGATAAAGTCACCTTCGTTTTCACGATCCTCATCATCGACAACTATGATAATCCTGCCCTCCCGAAACTCCTCTATCGCATCTCCAATTTTATCCAGTTTTACTTTTTCTTCCATCTCATTCATCGCCATAACCTTGTATCTTATTCTTGATGCAACCGATTTTAAATTGCATGTTTTATATTTTTCTTATTTGAATCCCCACTGCCTCAGTTTATCTTCGCTCACTCCTCCGCTACCAGGAAACATGGACTCGACGTACTTTGCGATTACGTCAACTTCGAGATTTACGTTTTCACCTGATTTCATATTACCTATATAAGTCGTTTTGAGAGTGGTTGGAATAAGCGCAATGGTTGCATTTCCGGATTCGATCGAAGCCACTGTCAAACTAACCCCCTGCACGGCAAGCGAACCTTTCTCAACGATGTACCTGTTTAAGTGTTCCGGTATTTTAATACGCAGATTGGCGCCGATCTCTTTGGACAAGAGACGATCGACTCTTCCTATTCCATCAACGTGTCCCTGCACGATGTGTCCCCCCAATCGGTCTCCGATCCGCAATGCCCGTTCAAGGTGCACTTGCCCCCCCATATTCTTCTGTCCGATTGTGCTCCTTTTCAGAGTTTCCCCAGAAGCTGTAAATTTGAAACCGTTGGTATCGAATTCCTCTACCGTGACACATATACCATCCACTGAGATGCTTTCGCCTACGACATAAGCGCCGCTTTCGAACTGGCATTCGATACCGAAACTCATGCCGTCAGAAGCCGGTCGCTGGTGTCTCAAAACTCCAATGGTTTCAATAAGTCCTGTAAACATTTTTCTGTTATGAATTTCAAATAGGGCGATACCAAACTGCCTGGTCAGGGCTATAGGTTTTTCGCTTATGGATATTAAGTTTTATGGCTTCAGCAACTCTACTGACATCTAAGAGTGGCATGGATGGAATTCCATCGGCGCCTATCAATATAGGAGCAGTCACGGCAATTATTTCATCGAACAATCCCTGATTTATGAAATTCCCGAACACACCAGCTCCGCCTTCCACCAGGAGGTAAAGTATACCTCTCTTACCCAGATCATCCAGTAAAATCTTGAGGTCTAGACTGTCATTACTTTGGGGCGGCAGCCAGATAAACTCCGCGCCCCGATCTGCAAGCCTGGCAGCTTTTTTATCAGGAGGATAAGGACGTGTGGCAATCAGCACCGGTTTGGGGTCTGCCGCGAATATATTGGATTCAGGGTTAAGGCGCAGGCCTGGATCGATGACGATGCGTTGGGGATTGAGACCTCGGGCAAATCGAACCGTTAACTGAGGATTGTCAGCCACTGCCGTGTTGATGCCCACAAGGACGGCATCGTTTTCGGCGCGTAATTGATGCGCCAACTTCAGACTGGGAGGGCTGCTAATCCAGCGGGAATCTCCAGTCCCTGCGGCTATGCGGCCATCCAAACTTTGGGCGAACTTGAGAGTAACCCAGGGTCGTCCAGTCTGTCGGATTTTGAGGTAACCCCTATTTAGCTCCTTAGCTTCATTCTCCAACACGGGTCCAGATACTTCTATTCCAGCATCCCGCAATGTTTTCAAGCCCTGACCATTCACCGCCTGGTTGGGATCTATCATTCCGAACACTA
>CBDUWK010000221.1:0-4731 GCA_965370905.1 uncultured bacterium
AGGATTTTTACGAATGTATCTTCGGCCAGGACCCTGGTGAAAAGAAACTGGTCAATCTGTCCCGTATCACGGTTCTGGTTCTGGGAACGTTCTCGATTCTATTCGCCCTGGCTGAAGTGCGCGTGATCTTCTGGTTCGTCCTTTTTGCCTGGTCTGGTATGGGCGCAGCCTTCGGGCCGATTATGCTCCTGTCCGTGTCCAAATTCAAGGTCAACTTCTGGGGCGCTCTACTCTGCATGGTCACAGGTTTCGGCGTAACCATCATCTGGAAGCTAACCGGGCTATCAGATTCGATAATATACGAACTTGTGCCGGCTTTTTTCCTGGCTCTGCTGATGGCGTGGTTGGGAACGGTGGTGACGAGGGGGGAGGCTAAAGAGTTATGATTTAAGAATACCGAATGCTGGGACTCGGCAACACAAAAGAATGTGGAATAAAAAGATACGGAGGTGTGATGTTAACTAACATAGGTGAATATATTGTAGGTGCTTACCTTAAAGTGAAACTCGAATGTGATTTCGTCGATTATAATGTTCGTCCACCAGGTGGTGGATTGACTGGGCTTGAGGAACTCGATGTAATTGGAATAAACTTTGGATCCGATACTGTTTATTTGTGTGAAGTTACCACACATATAAGAGGAGTACTTTATAAAAATACTCAAGAAACGATTTCACGCATCCAGAAGAAATTCGAACGCCAAAAGCGATATGCAGAAGAATATCTTAGTAATTTTTCTAGACGTCAGTTTATGTTTTGGTCACCAGTTGTACCAAAAGGAAAAATCACCCGGGGATTGGCGGAAATAGAGGGATTAGAGCTGTATATCAACGAGCGTTATAAGGAATGTATAGAAGAACTTCGTGAATTTGCGCGCTCTACAACCCACGATGTTCAAAATCCAGTTGTCCGGTTATTACAGATACTCGAACATCTTAGAGGTTAAAAATTTCACAAGCAAAATCGAAATATCTAATTTATTATCATGAGCGATCTCTGTAAAAAACCATCTCAAATTGTTTTTCGAATACTAAATTCGGCTGAAAGATTGTTATTACAACGAGATTGGACCGGTTTGAATATTACCTCACCCGTAATCTCCCACTACACCCTAAAAAAGACTGAACAGTGCTTTTCGGGAAAGGCGTTTTTTTCAGTAGGAACAAGATTACTTAAGTCGTTAAGTTATATGGAGAAAATTCAAATTAAACAGAGTGTTATGAATCATTTTTTTCGAATGTTAGAAAAGATCACAATCTCGAATGGTGAATACCAACCGTTTTTGGATCACACCGACGATTATCCTTCACTACTAATAAAGATTAAGAGCCCATTTGGATTATTGATATTACAGTCTAAATCACAAGGCGCTGGACACATTCCCTGGGAACTCTCAGTCGATAAGGAAGATTACATTATCAATGAGGATATCCCTGATCTTGCATTGAGGTACTTGGAACGATATATGAGAACAGATAAACTCAACACTCTAGTGGAAGCTTATGAGAATCTGTACTGGGATAAGCGATCCCAAGGAGACATCCCATCTGAATCACCACCCGAATAAATTCGGGTGCCCAGCTATCAGGTCAAGTCGTTAAAACGACTGTCATGGGACAGAACATTGGTTTTAACCAATTTACCCAAAAGCCGGGCACTGGATTTCAATCCAGTGGCTCAGAATGACAATATATGACACGCAGAATCAATCCCTATCATCGCCAATCCATCCGCCTTCGGGGCGCGGAAGAGGAACAAAATATATTTTATCACAGTCTTTATATGAAACTGTTAATGACAGGGCAGGCTACACAAGAGAAAGAGGATTGGATAGAGAAACTAACAAGGAATTAATCATAAAACATTTAAGGAACTTCAAAGCAGAGGGAAGTCAATTAAAAGACATTTTAGAGGTATTACCTAGCTTAAGTTACAGTCAAGTGAGAATGCTATTACAAGATTTGAAGAAAGAAGGACGTGCTTCCGTAAAAGGGAGAACTAAAGGTGGAAGATGGTATCCGAGATGATTAACCGGAATTAGAGAGGGTACTCTTAGAAGCAAGTTGCTAGAGTTAGTTGTAAATAAGTGAGAATTAGTTATTAGAACTTACTGTATTAATTAGCTTTAAGTTACAATATTAGAACTTAATTGGTTATAATTGGTTTTTAGAGCACTAATTACCTGCAATTGACCGTTATTGTTGATAAGTGACAATATCTGCATAAGCCTATAGTTAACATTAATATTGACTGAAGTAAGCCCTTTTGTGATAGACATGCCAAAAAGGTGTTATTTGATTTTCAGTCGTTAGCTTCTTCTTTATCTTTATAAGAAACACCAAACAGTAGTACTTCCTATGCAAGCCCTAACTGACTTCATCAACGAACTTTCCGCCTTTTTCGGCATAGTGCTGATCGTGCCTTTGATCGGCACCGGAGTGTATCTTACCTTGAAAATGCGCTTCATCCAGATGCGCAAACTGAAACATTCCTGGGAGATCATTCGCGGTGTTTACGACAATCCCAAGGACGCCGGGGATATTACTCATTTCCAGGCGTTGTCAGCAGCTCTCTCTGCTACAATCGGCATCGGTAACATCGCGGGCGTCGCTACCGCTATCCATTACGGCGGTCCCGGGGCGCTCTTCTGGATGTGGGTTACTGCGTTTTTCGGTATGTGCACCAAGTACGTGGAGTGCACTCTATCCATGAAATACCGCAAGATCAATCCGGATGGTTCGGCATCCGGCGGCCCTATGTACTACATTGAGAAAGGTCTCGGAACAGGCTGGAAACCGTTAGCCGTAATATTCGCATTCTGCGCCGCGCTCTGCAGTTTTGGTACCGGTAATATGATCCAGAGCTTCACCGTAGCTGACAGCTTTCGCACCGAATTCGGCATTCCCACCTGGATCACAGGGCTGACCATCGCCACCATCGTAGCCCTGGTCATCATCGGTGGAATCAAGCGTATAGGTCAGGTAGCATCCCGCCTGGTTCCCTTCATGAGCGCGCTCTATATTATCGCCGCAGTGACGATTCTGCTCACGCACTTTGCCCAGGTTCCCAACGCGTTCAGCATGATCTTTAAGCACGCCTTCACTCCGTTAGCTGGATTAGGGGGATTCGCTGGCGCTACTATGTTCTACACCTTGAATTGGGGTGTACGCCGGGGTCTCTTCTCCAATGAAGCAGGACAGGGTTCCGCACCTATCGCTCATGCGGCCGCCAAGACCGGAGAACCGGTTCGGGAAGGAGCTGTTGCCATGGTAGGCCCGCTGATCGATACCCTGATAATCTGCACTATGACCGGACTGGTTATCCTGACAACCGGCGCCTGGCAAGACAAGGAGATGACCAACAAACCGCTTTCCGGAATTGAATTTTTGCAGATCGGGTCGGAGTACGTTCAAAATACGAAGTTGGATGGCGCACGTTTCATCGGCGAATTTGAAGTATCCGAAGGTGCGGCGAGAGGAGTTGAACTGGGCGCTAATCACGGCTTAGTTGAAGGCGCGGTAATTGGATTCTCAGCAGATGAAATCTTCAGCGGTAAGATTGCAGTCGATTCCGCCGGTGTTGTAACCATACCTGATAGCGATCACAATGCTGGCGATCTTTTAGTTTTCGGCAAGATGCGCCAGAACGGATCACTTCTAACCTCTTTTGCCTTCTCTAAAGGATTAGGAGGGAAATGGGGGAGCTGGCTCGTTACCATAGGTGTCTTTCTGTTCGCCATCTCAACCATGATTTCCTGGTCCTATTATGGTGACCGCAGCGTGCAGTACTTGTGGGGAGATAAAGCTGTATTGCCCTATAAATTGGTGTATGTCTTCTTCAATTTCCTGGGATCGATATTAGCTCTTGAAGTTGTGTGGGGATTGGGAGACGTGGCTCTCTCGCTGATGAGTTTCCCGAATCTACTCGCTCTGCTTATATTAGCAGTTAAGGTTTCAGATTGGCAGAAAGATTATTTTTCGAGGGAGCACAAGAGGTATAAGTGATAAATAGAATCATCAGGCCTATTCGTTAATCAAGGATATTATTATGAAGACCTACCTCGAATGCGTGCCATGCTTCCTGCGTCAAACCCTCGAAGTGCTGCGCTCGACCGTTGATGATGAACGGATTCGTTGGGAGGTCATGCAGAAGGTTCTGACCGCTCTGACCGAATTTGACTACCGGCGCTCCCCGCCAGAAATCGGAATATTGATTCATCGTCTGATCCGGGAAAAAACCGGCGTTGCGGATCCTTACCAGGAAGCCAAGGTACGTTCCAACCGATTGGCTCTGGGAATTTATCCTGAACTGAAAGCACGCATTGAATCATCTCCCGATCCCTGGGAAACCAGCCTGCGGCTTGCGATTGCCGGTAATATCATTGATCTCGGTTTCAAGAAAGAAATTCTTCAGGATGACGTTCAACGTTCTATTGATGAAGCGTTACAGCAGCAATTGCCGGATGGAGCTGCAGAACGACTGAAGGCGGCGGTTGCAAACGCCGAATCCATCCTTTACCTTGGTGATAACGCTGGCGAGATCGTTTTCGACCGGCTTTTCCTTGAACAGATGCCAACCGAAAAGATTACCTTCGTTGTGCGGGGATATCCCATAATAAACGACGCCACGATGGAAGATGCCGTTGACGTTAGTATGACTGCGATACTGAACGTTATTGATAACGGTTCGGATCTTCCCGGAACGCTGCTGGAAGATTGTTCCCCTGAATTC
>CBDUWK010000222.1:0-4720 GCA_965370905.1 uncultured bacterium
ATAAAAACAAATGTTATAAGAAACTTCATTATATCCCCATAAACTATAAGGTGGGGATTGACCCCACCTTAATGTGCTTTCCTCTTTGTTTTGTGCTCCGTTTTCCCTTATTTAACTATCGTCAACTTCTCCGTCAGGTGCTTCTGCGGTGTTTCCAGACGCACCAGGTAGATGCCGGATGAGTTCAAGGCAGGATACCAGGAGACCTGCGTCATTCCTGCGTTCTGCAGACCGTCCAGCAGGGCGGCCACCCTCTGTCCCATCAGGTTGTAAACGGACAGGGTAATTTCCAGCTCTTTCGGCAGGGTAAAGCTTATCAGAGCTTCCGGATTGGCCGGATTGGGTCTGATAGAAAGCGACAGTTCGTAGCTGGTCGGAGCAGCAGGTTCCTCGCCCACCGCAACGTAACCGGACATACTGGCGGTCTTCAATATCCAGATATCCGGATCGAATTCTAAACTAAGAGGCACTCCGTAAACGTTGAAACTGAAGTTCTGGTAGCGCTGATCGTTCCAGACCGTGTGCGTTTCGTAGCCTTGCAAAGTAGTTACACCAAACTCTATGGGCATGGTGAAAACCAGAGGAGTTTGAGCGGTGTCCGGCTGCGTCTGGATGATGGATAAGCTGATTGTGCTGCTGTCCGGTCCCAAAGCTTCGAAAGTCCAACCCCATTCATATTCGGGGAATCCCGCCATATAGATCCATTTGTCGAAGAACCAATCCCAGTCATCCCCGCTGAAGTCCTCGAGAGTTTCCTGCAGCTGTGCGGTGTTCGCCGCGTCATATTCGTAGCGGTTGCGCCATTCCGCGAAGAAATCCCAGCAGGTTTCTTCGCCCAGGACATAGCGGATCATGTGCACTATCCAGGAGCCCTTCTGGTAGACAGTTCCACCCCACATGTATTCCGGATCGTAGATGGGAAAACGTCCATACGCTCCATACTCAGACTGGAAATAGGTCTGACGAAACGCTTCCATGCGTGCGTTAAAGGCAGTTTGTCCGCCATCATGCCCAGCCCACAGCGCATCGCAATAGGTGGCAAATCCTTCGTTCAGCCAGATGTCATCCCAGGTTTCGCAGGTCAGCATGTCTCCCCACCACATGTGCGCCAGTTCATGCGCGTATATCCAGTTATTGAACTGGGGACCCCAGCCATTCACGAAATATGCCCCTATCGAAGTCAAGGTCTGATGCTCCATGGCTCCACCGAAGATGAATTCCACATGTCCGTATTTCTCTTCCATGAAGGGATATTCCCCAAAGAGCGAAGCGAAGAATGCTATCATCTCGGGGATGTCAACAAAATCTATGGTAGAACCCAGCGAATCTTCTGGGTAGATGTAATAATCCAGCGGCAGGGAATCGTTCGCGGCATTCACGTACCAATCCTGCCAATAGACGAAATCCGTTGCTGTTACCGCCACCAGGTACGTGGCTATGGCGTACCCTTCAATCCATTCATAGGACTTCCATCCGGGTTCCGGGGTGGAAACGGATCGTAACATTCCGTTTCCTGTGGCAAGCATCCAGTCAGGAACCGTCCACACCATCCGGGCAGTGGCTTTATCCCAGGGATAATCCTTGCAGGGCCACCAGGTGCGGGCACCGTTCGGCTGTGAAAGAGATGAAATAATCGGTGTTCCCAGGTGCTCCGACCAGGATAGCGCGCCCATGTTTCCGCCCACCGGCTGCCCGTGGTATTCGATGCTCACGGTAGCCGAATCACCGGTATTCATAACCTGCGCCAGTTCGATGATCAAATCCGACGTGCTCTGAATGCTGTAGCTGGCCGTCTGTCCATTAACCTGCAAGTCATCGATGATCATGTTGTTGCGGAGACGCATATCGATCTCGGCGAGAAGATCTTCAGTTACCACAAGCAGCATGTCCACGTGTCCAGACACCGAATTATCGCTGGGATCGAAACGGATTTCGATATTGTAATCAAGCGCATCATAGCCGGTTTCATCATCTGTCTGGTCTATGCCATCGAAAGCGGGCAGATGACCCTCTTTCATGTCGAAGATAATCTGATAACCGTCACCTTCGAGTTGGGGAGGATTTTGAGATGGGGCGGGTGTGATAAGAAGGATGGTTGCAGCTATGGCGATGCAAAGATGCAGTGATATGGAGCGTATAAGCATGATAATCTCCTCTAATTATATTCTGTCAGCAACTAAAAATATAATAAAAGCTTTTATAAAAAGCAAGGATTAATCGAACCGGTGGTGAAGTTAATTCGCATCAAAGAGAAGTAATCCGGCTTTCGCTTGCAATTTCCAGCCAATTATTTTAAATTTAAGGCTTAATTAAAATAGCTGATAAAAACAACAACATCAGGATCAAGCCGATGAAAAAACTGCTTTTAGGGATTAGCGTTATGGTATTCTTCTCAGGTGCAATGGTTTTTGCACAGGAAGATCCCTACCGTGATCTGATAGACGAGGTAAATGAGGGCGAAATCTACGAAGATGCTGATTTAGCAACCGTTTTCGATTCTACCGTGGTACAGGTGGAAGCCTCCGGTCTATCTCACGTAACCAATCACAAACTGACTAAAATTCTAACCTGGGATGGCGCCAAGCAGATGACCGCTCTTCGCCTCGATTACGATCCGGCCTCGAATTTCTTCGAAGCCAAACGGATTGCTATACACCGAGCCGATGGAAGATTTGAGGAAGTGAACGTCGATAACCCTCTGGATCATCCGCAACCCCAGCGCATGATCTACTGGGGTCCCCGCATGAAAGTGTATGAGCTACCTCGGCTGAATCCCGGCGACGCGGTGGAAATACAGACCTACATGAAGGGCTTCCTGATTGCCTACCTCGAAGAAGAACTCTTCGGTAATGAAGACGACGAACGTTTCATTCCACCCATGCGCGGTCACTACTACGATAGCATACTGTTTCAAGAAGGAAATCCGATCAGAGAGAAAGTTTATACGATAAAACTCCTCAGGAGTATGCCCGGACAATACAGGGTTTACAACGGTGAAGTGTTCAGTTCCTTGACATTCGAAGACGATATGCTGGTTTACACTTTCTGGATGAAGGATATGCCGGCAGTAGAACACGAACCGAGGCAACCGGGCGCGTCCGATTTCGTTCCCAAGGTTGTTATGGCAACCGTACGGGACTGGCCCGAAAAATCACGCTGGTTCTTCGAAGTCAACGATGACATCCTGATGCCGGATGAAGAAGTTAGTAACAAAGCCCATGAAATCGTCAAAGGCTTCAAAACCGATGACGAAAAGATAGATGAGATACTGCACTGGACGGCACAGAATATCCGTTACTCCGGTATTTCGATGGGCAAAGGCGAAGGTTATACCCTCCATTCAGGTATGATGTCCCTGAGCGACCGTTGCGGCGTATGCAAAGACATTGCCGGTATGTCCATTGCGCTATTGCGCGGTCTCGGATATACAGTTTATCCTGCTATGACGATGGCGGGATCGAGAGTGGAAATGACTCCCGCCGATCAGTTTAATCACTGTGTAGTCGCCATCAAAAAGGAAGACGGTTCTTATAGAATGATCGATCCCACATGGGCGCCTTATGCCATGGATACCTGGAGTCCCGCTGAAGGGGAACAGCATTTCGTAATAGGTTCACCTGAAGGGGAAGACCGCATGGCGATCAGGAGCTATGAAGCAGAGGAGAACCTGACCAGAGTTGCGCTTGAAGGAGAGATTAACAAGGACGGCGATTTGACCGGGACAATCACTATAGACGGCACATCGTACGGTGATACTCGCATCCGCCGGGGAATTGCCTACCGTCCCGTTGAATTCCGAGAGGCTATGTTCTCGGACTGGGTAGCGCGCATATCACCTGAAGCTGAGTTTTTAGGCTATTCCGAAACAGACATCGACGATCTGTATAAGCCCTACCGGTTAAAAATCAATTTCAGGGCACCAGGCTATGCCTTAAAGGTCGATGGTCAGATGATGTTCACTCCAATAGCAGCAAACTTCGTGCAGCACCATCCTCGGACTTTCGACCTGGGTTATGAATATGGGGACCGGGAGGAACGCACCAATCCGATGCACGTCTGGAATACACGTCAGGTGGTGCTGACCGAATCCATCAAACTCCCCTCAGGTTACAGCCTCAGCAACAATCCCGAACCTGTGGAGTTCGGCGGTGATTGGGCTTCATGTGACACAGAAGTTAACCTGGATGGCAAAACTTTTACGACCAGAATAGACTATAAAATCAAGCAGAGAACAATCCCTGCAGAATATTACGACCAGGTGAAGGGATCATATGACAAGGTAAAGGAATTCGGAACCCAAACCTGGCTGCTTAAGGAGGGATCCTGATAATGAATAAATCTAAATATACAATTTCAGTGCTGGCTTTCTTGCTGCTCGTCACCTCCCTTTGGGCGGCTGATATCGATCAGATTTTAAATAGAAGAAAACAAGCCGCGAAGCTGCCTAAATCTGACACGGTAATCCTGTATCACGGCACTGTGTTTACAATTTCCCAGGATGGCCGCATGGACCGCCAGGAGCACATCGTGCGCTACCTGCGCAACCTGAATGCCTGGGATGAATTCGGCGATCCGCATATTGCATTTCGTTCCAGCCGTCAGGAATTGGACGTACAGATCAGTCGCGTACATACTACTGACGGTCGCAAGGTCGATACCACCCCAACCGGATTCAATCTCATCGTTCCGTTCGGCTTGGATAGAGCTCCGGATTTCACCG
>CBDUWK010000223.1:0-4718 GCA_965370905.1 uncultured bacterium
AAGTCAGGTAGGCTACGTCCTCCTCGTCAACGGCAACGTTCGGAGGTTGAACGGATTCAGAACTTATTATCTTTTCAAACGAGAGGGATTTCGAGATTAGAGTGGATCCTGTTAAAATGACCCTGTTAGGGTGTTCTGAAGGAGCAAAACACTTATTCAGCAGTGGTAGGTAGAGTGGATCGGCGATTACTGCGAAAGGATCCACCTGGTTGAAGTTAACCCGAAGCGTATCAGCCTTAAGCCGCATGTTGATCGGTGCGATAACTCCCCCGGCTCTGATTACAGCCAGAAAAGCGACTACAGCCTCAATAGATTTGGGTAGCAGCATGGCAATGCGGTCACCTTTTTGCAATCCCAAATTCAGTAAACCGTTCGCGATGGCGTTTACCTGATCGTTGAGCTGACTGTAGGTTCTGATGTCATTGATAGCAATTAAAGCCTGCTTATCAGGATTGCTGCGGCTGGCCCTTTCGAGCATCCGATCAAGTGTCATAAACAACCTCGGTTTTTTCACCTAAACTAAAAATTTAGTAAATTTTTAATGCAAAGTCAAATCATTTTTAACTTACCATGCACTCACTTCAAAAGAACTCCGCGAGCTATCGTATGCCGATTGTTGCCGCTCAAGAAGAAATAATAAGTGCCTGAACCCAGTCCTGCATCGAAGCGATAAGAGGCACGCTGTTTTCCCGCTTGCAGTTGACCCAGAGTAATCCCTTCGATTTTCTGACCCATGAAATTATAGATAGTCAACTGAATTTTATCTGGATGCATCAAGGCAAAGCTCAGTTCAACCTCCAGGTTAAACGGGTTCGGGTAGAGTTCTAATAGCGAAAAATCTGCAGGAAGAGTTACTCCAGGTTCTTCTTCAATACTCATCGGTGGTACTCCGAACCATTCCATTACTGCTTCGAGAAATGTGTCGCGAGTCGTCGATCCTGCTCCACCGGAGACGCCCTCAAGCCCGAATGCCAGAAAAAGTGATTTGTAATCACCATCGACATGAACAGCCGCACCAAGTGAACCAGCAGGATAAGTCGCTGCAATATTTCCACTACCGATTGCCGAGATTACGTCCGGTGACGTCTGGTTTCCGGCTCCTCCCGCGCCCGGGAAATACATTGTCATACCCGCCATAACCGGGTCTCCATCGACACCAACGACCTGCATTTGCCCGGAAGTAGGCTGCTCAAAAACAGCTCCCAAATAGCCTGCTAAAAATTCCTCCTCTGCAATGCTCTCTGCTATGTTCTGACCGCTTATAAGAAGGTTACCGTTATTTTCGAGAAACAACGCCAGACTGTTTATCTCCGGCCATGTCAGGGCGCTATCTAATTCGTCACCTGTCATCCAAATTACTGCATCGAAAATCAACAGGTCTGAAACCATTGGTACAGTTACCGAGGCGTCCCATTGGTAAGCGTCATAACCACTCCGCGACAGCGGATTAAAGTAGCTCGTATCGTAAGAAGCTCCTGCATCGTCGTCAACCAATAAAATCGGAGCTTTAAATAGCGAAAAATTGAGATTTGTCGTTTGTTCTATCTGCACCTCAATCCCATCCACTTCACGCTCTGTGTAAGGTATTTCTGGATCGATGATTACTTGATATATTCCTTCAAGTACGTCTATCATATATTGGCCCGAACTCGGTTCGGTGAAGACTGTATATATGGGATCTTCAGCAAGTTGACCATCTCGGTAAAAATCGAGCCTGGCTGAAATAGGATCGCCGTCCTCCGCATCCGTGACTAAACCTTCTACAATTCCCCAGCCGAGAACCTGAACCGGTAGAACCAGGGTGTCATTTTCAGAAATCTCACCGCCTGGCGATATAGTCATTATTAACTCAGTCAGTCCGTAAGTACTCGGAGTCCACTGACCTAACTCAACGGTATCTACATCGGCAAAATCTAAAAAGGTAGATCCAGTAGATGAATAGGCGCCGCTGATTTGTACGTTGATATTGCCGAAACTCTCCAATCCGGTATTTCCAACCAGAACGGATACGTCATACGCTTCATACTGACCGATAGGTAAAGTCGTATCCGGCAATAAGAAACTGAGTGCGCCGGCGTCGGAGGCGGGAAGCTCGTTGATGAGATACTCCATACCCATGTAGTCGAGGTAGCAGGACACCCAGCTCTGATCTGCTGAATCTGGATCGGTGGAAGTGGCCATGATGCCGCCATCGTTGTCCGTATCCGCGTCTAAGAGTGTATCTACTAGTGCATAAGCGAATCCGGTGTAGGTAGGATCGGATAACACTGCTGCTGAAGCATGATAAGCGTACGCGTACCAGACGTTCCAGCTGTTATTCCATTCCCCGGGTCCGGCGTAGGTATCCATAAATGATAACACTGTGGGGAGCCACTGCTGTCCCGATTGCGGATCGTCAACGAAAACGGATCTGCACACGCCCCACATGGCAGTCCCGCCGCTCATCGCCCAGACTTCGTTTTCAGCTAACCTGTTCGGATCGGCGTCTATCCAATCTTGAACGTCATCGCCTACCATGATCGCGTGGTTTACAGCTTCTTCATCGTTCTGATCGATGCCATAATCGTACAAAGTTCCGGCAGCCCACCCTTCTACCAACGGATGCAGCCTGTTATAAAAGGTCGGGAAGCCTGAATAACCTAATCTGTGCTGTTGAATATAGGTGGCACACGAATCCGCATACCAGAGATAATAATCATCATTGTAAACCTGCCTGTACTGGTATTCCGCCACCAGACCCCATCCGCAGTTGTGCACCCGGTAGTAATCGCTCTCCGATCCCTCTTCGTTGTAAGCAGGATAATTCATGGTGTAAACCCAGGCAGCATCGATATTGTCCCGGTAAGTTTCGAGATCCCCCGAGATTTCGCCATAAGTACACCATACTCGTATCGCTTCCTGAGTATTATCCGTCTGCACGATATTCCACAACGCCGGAGTCTCACCTTCGTGCATACCGCCATAATTGGGATCAAGCGGGTCTTGCTCCTGCATCGCTGCCAAAAACTCACAAATCTGCAGGTACTCGAACAGGAGTGAATACGAATCCACCTCCTTTGGTTCGAGTGCAATTTTTTCAGAAATGTCGACTCTCTTGATTGACATCTGCCTGGCGTTATAATCCGCTTCTTCCCAGTAGGGCGTAGCTTTAACTGGGGAGTTGAGCAGCGCCAGCAAAATCAAAATTAGCAGACAAATTGAATACCTGTAAGTCATGGTTCCTCTCCTTCTCCTCATCAGGAGTCCCTTCGGACTGACAAAAAAACAGTAAACCCCCACTCTGCCGGAACAGAACGGGGGTTTTATCTTTTATTCTCCAAAGGAGTCTCCGTGGGAGTCCTTTGGACCTTCGGACGTATATTGTTTTCATCGGGAGCGAATTGCTTTAATACTCAAATCTAAATTGAGATTTGGGACATTCTCCATTAGGAGTCCCACGGACCTTCGGAAGTTTCACCCCCCCATTATTATCTTACTTCAGGAGTACCATCTGCCGCGCCTGCCCTCCCCAGGGCGAGCTGATGGACACTATATACGTACCGCTGGCCAATCCTGCCGCGTTCAGATGCAGTTTGTGATCACCCTGAGATAGATTTCCTTCAAAGGGCGAAGAAACCAACCTTCCCATCGTGTCGAAGACCTCTATTCGCACTTCGCCTGGAACCGGGAGACTGAAGCTCAGAGTGGTCCAGGAATTAAAGGGATTGGGATAATTTCCTCTGAAAGCGAAGGTTGAAGGTTGTACCCCTGGATCGGTAACAACGCCCACAACTTCCCTGGAAAACACGCCCAGTGAGTAGCTGTCGCATAGCAGCACGTAATCTTCATCCCAGCCGATCACCTCGTAAGCGCTGCCAGGCGAATCGTAACTGCCGTACCAGCCCACGTTGGCAGGATCGCTGACGTCCAGAGCCGTCATGCCGCCGGAATAGTGCGCCACATACAGATAACCGTCGAAGTAGGTAACCCCGCGCGCATCTGCTTCGAACTCATAGGTCGACAGCAGCGCCGGAAGGGATGGATCCGATACATCCAGGATGAGAACGCCCTCTTCTTCCGCAGCCACGTACAGATAAGACCCGTTCAGCGCGGTCATGCGAGCTTTCCCGGTGGTAAGGTATTCACCTGTCAATACGGGAGTTACCGGATCAGTCAGATCGTATATCTTCACGCCGCCATCGTAAGCCGATACGTACAGGTAGCCGCCTCCGCAGGTGGCGCCCCGGCACTCAAAAGTTAGAGGTACAGATCCAATTATTGCAGGTAAGGTCGGGTCCGTGACGTCCACTATCTGTACGCCGTCATAGAAGGAGACGAGGTAGAGGTAATCTCCCCACTGCGCCAGAGAACGGATCCCGAAGGCGACGTCCAGAACGTACTCCACCACCGGCGCACCCGGATCGGTTACATCCACCACCGTGAGCTCGCCGTGGAAGTCCAAGACGAAGGCGTATTCCCCCGATAGGGCCACATCGTAGCACCACAGTTCGGTCGCTACCTGGCTGAGCAGAACCGGGTTGTTGGGGTCGGCCATATCCATAATCGCAAGCCCGGCGCTGTAATTGGCGATGTACACTATACCACCGGCTGCCAGGCCCGCGCGCGGACCTCCCGTATCCAGAAAATGCCCCACCTGCAGCGGCGTTAAAGGATCGGTTAGGTCCACAGCCTCGAACCCCTGCAGACCCTCAGCTACAAAGGAGAGCGATCCGTCGTTA
>CBDUWK010000224.1:0-4718 GCA_965370905.1 uncultured bacterium
CTTCTACAACACCAGGGACGTAATGGGTTCCAACTGGCCTCCTCCGGAAGTTCCCGAAAACGTCAACCAGGAGGAGCTTGGCGATCTCGGTCTGAGCGATGAAGAAGTTGCAGCCATTGCAGCGTACATGGAAACGCTCACCGACGGTTACGAATTGCCACCTACGGATGGTGAAGCAGGTGAGATGATCTCAAACCTGTCAGTTTCTGAGTATGCTCTGATCGGGAATTATCCCAATCCGTTCAACCCGACAACGACGATCAGTTTCGAATTAACTGATGCAAACCTCGTTCAGCTATCTGTATTTGACGTAGCTGGAAGACAAGTAGCAGAGCTGGTCAACGGCTGGCGTGATGCGGGCAATCATGAGGTTGTATTCCAAGCTGCCAATCTTCCCACTGGGATATACGTTGCACAGCTGCAGGTAGGTGATCTTCGCTATAGCGATAAAATGGTGCTGATGAAATAGGAATCAGGTTGTGTCATTCTGGCCTGGTCCAGAATCTGACACAAGCACCGTCTGATTCCCCCAAAGGGGCAGGCTAAGTCGGAATTAGGGTTACGGAGATACAGGGGCGAGGATACCTCGCCCCTTCTTCTTTATTACATATGTATACGAATTTTTTATAAACTTATGCTTGTTATTTTTTGTGCATAGTCTTATATTTTTATAATACGCATAATTTCCATAAATTTTCGGGCAGTGTAAGGATTTACGCAAAATTAACTTAACGGAGGATACTGTGAAAAGAAATCTCGCCATAATCCTGGCGTCTACGCTGCTGTTCATGGGCCTGGCGCATATTGCCGCGGCCTATGACCGCACAGTTCTGATGGAAAATTACACCAACTGGGGTTGACCGGGTTGCGTCACGAGCGATCCCGCTCTGCACGCAGCTCTGGAGAGTCTAGAGCCTGACCAAGCCTTCGATATCGCCTACCACATGTCCTGGCCTAACGGTGCCGATCCCTGGTATCTGGCGAATCAAAACGATAACAACACCAGAAGATATTATTACGGCGTCAATGCTACCCCTACCTTCAAGTGCGATGGCAGCGGTTGCAGTACATCACAATCCGCGGTAGTATCATCCATAAATAACCGTTTAGCTGTTCCATCCCTTATCTGGCTGGATCTTGAGGCTACCTTGAATGGAGGCAATCTGGATGTAACCTGTACTGCTGTGAGCGACGTGAACATCTCCGGCAACGTGACACTCCACCTGGTTTTGATGGAGCGCTATGTTTTCCTAACGTCCCCAAATGGACAGAACAATCACTACCATCCGATGGTAGATATGGCTCCGGATGGCAATGGCCAGACATTTTCATCGACAGCTGGGGACACTACCCATTTCTACGGTTCATTTCCCATGAGTCCTTCCTGGGATATTGAGAACCTTGACATGGCTTGTTTCGTCCAGAATAACACCAGCCGGGAAGTTCTGCAGGCACACTGTGAACAGGTGCCGGTCGATTTCCCAGGTTTGTACTACATAGATTACGCCTTAACAGATAACGGCAACAACAACGGCCGCGCCGAAGCCGGTGAGGAAGCTTACCTGAACATTACTCTGGGAAATGCCCAGGCTTATTTGCCGGCGACCAACGTGGTGGGAACTCTGAGCACTACCGATCCCGATCTGAATATCACTACCGCGACGGTTGACTTCCCGGATATCCTCAATGGTGCGACCGGAACTAACGTAGATGCATTTGTGTTCGACGTCTCACCCACATTAGAGCCGCACACGGCTTCATTCCATTTGGAAGTGGTTGCCGATCCGGGTCAGACGGTGATGACCGCCGACTTTGAGATGTTCATTGGCTGGGCGGATGTACTGCTCGTCGATGACGACGGCACAGGAATCGTGGAAACATATTACCAGTCCGCTCTCGATAATCTCGGGGTGACCTATGAAGACTGGCAAGTCAGCACCCAGGGCACGCCAACGCCGACCGTGATGGACGGATACACCATCATGGTCTGGTGTACCGGCTGGGAAACCGCGGACGTCTTGAACGCAGATGAACGAACCGTCATTGAGAATTTCCTGGATAGTGGCGGATACTTCTTCTTAAGCGGTCAGAACATTGCTCAGGGTTTGGCAACTTCGGCGCCGGATTTCCTGACCAATGTACTGCACGCGGAGTTCGGCACGGCTAACACCCTCGTCAAGCTGTTGGACGGCGTCGGTATGGATCCGTTGTGGAACACCTTAAGCGTGAATTGCTACTATGGTGGTTCGGGATCGGGGACCTGCACGAGTCCTGACGGTATCACAGCCACAGTGTCTGACGAAGTAATTTTCGAGTACACGACCGCGGCCTATGACGGCGGAATTGCCTATGAAAACGCCAACACCGGCCGGGTGGTATTCTTCTCTTATCCCTTCGAAGCGATCAGCGGTCAGAATGGAACTAATACTCGTGAAGAAGTGATGCAGGCGGTAATCGATTACTTCGGTGGAACTCCCGGTGTAGAACCGCAGGTTGAGATTCCGGTTACGCATGCCCTGGTGAAGGCTTACCCGAATCCTTTCAATCCGCTGGCCACGATCGAATACGTTCTGCCGCATTCGACGCAGGTGCGTCTCGCTGTTTACGACGTATCCGGCGCGCAGGTAGCGACATTGGTTGACGGTTGGACCGATGCGGGCCGACACGAAGCCTTCTTCGATGGAACGGAATTAGCTTCCGGCGTGTACGTTTACCGGTTGGAAGCAGGTGATTTCGTTTCCAGCGGTAAGATGGTTCTGATGAAGTAGTCAGAAGACAGAATACAGAAGGGGCGCACGGTTATGCGCCCTTTTTTTCCATTTTTCGTGGGAAAATGCTGACTGTATAAGTCTGGTGCTGGTATGACAATTGTATTATATTTTTGGTATCAAGAAAGTATTGCTTGACATTTGCAAATTTTTATATTATATTTATATTAAGTGCAAGCCAATCCAACAAAGGCTATTAGTACAAGTTAGTGTGGCAAATGTTTTCATGAAATCGCATCCACAGAAACTAATGAAGGAGGAGATACCGATGAAGAAGTTGCTACGTGTTTCCTATATGGTTTTTTTTATGTACCATTTCATGACATTGGGTTCAATTGCGCAGGCTGAAATGTACACCGTTACTGACTTAGGCACTCTCGGAGGAATTTCAAGTGGAGCCGGGGATCTCAACAATCAAGGTCAAGTGGCAGGCTCGTCAACAATTTTCAGTGGTGCTCTGCACGCCTATCTGTGGGATAACGGTATAATGCAAGACCTGGGGACACCTACAGGTTATCTGGTGAGCGGTGCTACCGGATTGAACGATTTCAGTCAGGTAGTCGGATATACCGACGGCCAATACCAGAGTCAATACGCCTACTACTGGGAAAATGGCATGTGGACTTATCTAGGCACACTACCAGGACCTGGCCTCGATTGGAGTGTAGCCTCTGACATTAATAATGGCGGTCAAATCGTAGGCTATTCGTTCACACTTGGACCGGGCAGCGCGCATCGAGCCTGGTTGTGGGAAAACAGTGTCTTCACGGATCTCGGAGATCTCGGAGGAGCTGCCGCCTCAGCCGGTACGATCAATGAGTTGGGACAGGTCGTGGGTTGGGCGCAAACAGCAGATCCCGGATATGTAACGCACGCCTTCGTCTGGGAGGCTGGTGTGATGACCGACCTGGGAACATTGCCGGGTGATGATGGCAGCGCAGCCGCTGATATCAACGAGGTTGGACAGATCTGCGGTTCATCTTCGCACCCTGTACCCCCATATTTTACCACCAGTAGAGCCTGTTTGTGGGATGGCGGCTCTATTACTGATCTGGGACTTTTGCCAGGTTACGTTAAAAGCAATGCGACCGGTATCAATGACAGCGGGCAGGTAATCGGTCATTTGTCGACGAGTCTTTCCGGTGGGTCCACTGCTGCCTTCATCTGGGAGGCGGGTGTAATGACGGATCTCAATACCCTGATTCCTGCAGGTTCCGGCTGGGTATTGAAATCGGCATCGGACATCAATAACGACGGTCAGATCGTATGCTGGGGCGAAGCACCAAACGGTCAGTACCACGGCTGCCTCCTAACGCCCAGCCCCTGCATGATGGTTACGCTGACACCTTATATGGCGCCGATAGTTCTGCCGGCGATGGGAGGTAGTTTCGACTACAATATCGAAATATCCAATCCAGGGGAGACTGGATCGCAGGGTGACGTCTGGTGCGATATGATCCTTCCTAACGGCAGGCAGGTAGGCCCGACACTGGGACCAGCGAGCTTGTTTCTCTCACCTGGATTCACGGTAAATCGCGATCGTAGCTACACCATTCCCGGACAAGCGCCACCCGGGATTTACATTTATCGTGGCTACATCGGGACCTATCCCAACTACGCTTGCAACCAGGACAGTTTCACTTTCGAGAAACTTGGTACAGGTGATGGAGAATGGGTTGAGGGATGGTTCAATAGTGGCAATGCCTCTGATCAGCTCTTTCATGATGTGAACATAGTTGAAGATGCTGTCGCTGACGAGTTCGTATTGTTGGGTGTTTATCCGAATCCGTTTAATCCGGTAACCACTATCAGCTACCAGTTGTCAATAGACAGCCATGTTAATTTGGCGGTCTATGATATTACCGGAAGAACGGTTGCGCAATTAGTAGATGGAATAAGGGAGATGGGGAGGCACGAAGCGACTTTTAACGCATCGGGGCTGCCATCCGG
>CBDUWK010000225.1:0-4708 GCA_965370905.1 uncultured bacterium
TTCTTCGAGTTGTTGGGCATAGGCTTCAGCTTTTGCGGAATCACCGCCCATTTCTTCTGAAAGCCCCAAAATCTCGACCAAGTAAAGCTTGACTTCATGATAATCAGGTTTAAGGTCCAGAACTGCTTCATAGGCAGAAACTGCATCTGCAACTTTTTCCTTTACGTCCGGCTGGCCCATCATGAGAGAAGCGTAAGCCCTGATAAAGCAGACATATCCCTTATAAAAAGAATATATGACGTTCCCAGCATCGTCATCAACAGCTGCTTCTATGGTCTGCTGCAAATCCTCCAGGGATCCAAAAAACTGTTGAGGATCTCCCAATCCAATGTGATGTTTAGTCCTGGCGAGCTCGTACCATGCCATGGCATTCAGGGAATCTTCTGCGATAATCTGTTCGAGTAGTACCTTTGCTGAATCAGCGTTTCCCATGAGTCTTAATTCAAAGGCTTGCTGCGCGGTCTTGTCCGACTTTTGTACAGTGCAGGACAAGATGATTAGGGACAGACAGGTAACCACGCCACCCAAATAAATGATGTGTAAACGTTCCTTCAAAATACTTCTGGTTTTCATGATTTTTACCTCCTCAAGTTATTTTTTTTATGCTGGGTCATCGCTGCAGGCGATTGACCTAACATACAATTTTTTGTGTAATTTCCCCAGAATCCGCCAGAGGCGGACAAGTAAATTCAGGTGCTCGAACCTAATTTAAAGTCTCTAAAGAGACTGGATGGAGTCATGAACCTGACAATAATTGCCGATAGCAGCAGGATTAGATATCACTGAATCCTGCCCCCTGAATCCCTTAAAGTGGTATATTCCCGTGCTTCTTCTTGGGGTTATGGTCAACTTTGTTGCGCAGCATCTCTAATCCGGTGATCAGATCAAAGCGGGTCTGGGATGGTTCTATAACCGCATCTACGTAACCGCGCTCGGCGGCGAGGTAAGGATTGGCGAAGGTGCGCTCAAACTCCTCGATCTTCTTCTTCGCCAGAGCCTCAGGATCATCCGCTTTCATTATATCCTTAGCGAAGATGATTTCGACCGCGCCCCTGGCGCCCATCACCGCAATTTCTGCCGTGGGCCAGGCGAAGTTCAGGTCACCGCGCACGTGCTTGGAATTCATGACGTCGTAAGCGCCTCCGTAAGCTTTGCGGGTAATCACTGTAATCTTGGGGACGGTCGCTTCGCAATAGGCGTACAGCAGCTTGGCTCCATTGGCGATAATTCCACCCCATTCCTGGTCGGTGCCGGGCAGGAATCCGGGCACGTCTTCAAAGGTGATCAATGGTATATTGAAGGCATCGCAGAAGCGGATGAAGCGAGCGCCTTTCTTGGACGAATTGATGTCCAGGCAACCCGCTAAATGCGCCGGCTGATTGGCGATGACTCCCACCGACTGTCCGTTCAAACGTGCGAATCCCACCACGATATTGGGCGCAAAATCAGCATGCACTTCCATGAAATCACTATGATCTACAACACGGGTGATGACATCCTTAATATCATAGGGTTTGTTGGTATCGTCCGGGACGATTTCTTCCAGCTCCGGATCGGCGCGGCGGATATCGTCCGTGCATTCCAGGAAGGGTGCGTCTTCGAGGTTATTCTGAGGCATGAAGGACAACAGCTTCTTAATTTTCTCAATGCAGTCCACTTCACCATCGCAGGCGAAATGCGCCACACCGGACTTGGTGGCGTGGGTGTCGGCACCGCCGAGTTCTTCGGAGGTTACTTCTTCGTGTGTAACAGTTTTAACCACCTTCGGTCCGGTAACAAACATATATGAAGTAGTCCTAACCATCAGAGTGAAGTCGGTGATGGCAGGAGAATAGACCGCGCCGCCAGCACATGGTCCCATGATGGCTGAAATCTGCGGCACCACACCGGAGGTTAAGGTATTGCGCAGGAAAATATCGGCATAAGCCCCCAGTGAAACCACCCCTTCCTGAACTCGAGCACCTCCGGAGTCGTTCAGACCGATAACAGGAGCGCCCATCTTCACAGCCATATCCATAATCTTGCAAATCTTCTCGCCATGAGCCTCGGAGAGCGATCCGCCGAAGGTGGTGAAATCCTGGCTGAAGATGAAGACCAGGCGGCCGTCGATCTTGCCGTGACCAGTAACTACGCCGTCCCCCAGTACCTTCTGCTTGTCCAGACCGAAGGCGGTGGAACGGTGGGTGACCAACTGATCCACTTCCTGGAAGGTGTCGGGGTCGCATAAGAGGTCAATGCGCTCACGGGCGGTAAGTTTGCCCTTGGCGTGCTGCACGTCGATGCGTTTCTGGCCTCCGCCCAGGAGGGATTCGGCTTTCAACTTGCGCAGTTGTTCGATTTTATCTTTGGTGGTGGGCATCTATCAACTCCGGTTGTTTGCAATTGGTGTAAAGATAGGGAGGTAAGACTTAAAAATCAAGGATAATGAGGGGTGAATTGGATTTGGGCATTGGGGGTTAGAGGTTAGGGATTAGCAAAGGGCGCAGCGTGCTGCGCCCCTACAATGAGAAAGGCTGTCAGATTCTGGACGAGCCAGAATGACAGGTTAGCCCAGATTTCGTTTACTTCATCAACACCATCTTGCCGCTGGCTGCGAAATCACCAGCTTCGAGACGGTAGAAGTAAATCCCCGAGGAGAGGTGGGATGCATCGAACGTCACTTCATGAGCGCCTGCGACGCGCCAACCGTTGACCAGTTCTGCGACCAAACGACCGGAGATGTCGTAAACCGACAGATTGATTCTCGCTGCATCTGGTAAGCTGTAGCTGATAGCCGTGGTCGGATTGAACGGGTTGGGATGATTCCCTTGCAATGCGAATTCACCAGCTATGGCAGGATCACCAGTTTCGGGCTGCTCGAAGAGCTGATCCAGGGGATCGCCATCGAAGGCCCAATCCGGTAGTCCTGAACCTTCTTCAGAAGTGGACTTGACGAACGGGAAGCTATCCGAAGCCCAGGCTGTAGTGGAGGATAAGTCACCCACATTCCAAACCATCTGGTAATTGCCCGCAGGCCAGTCGGCCGGGATCGGCCAGTTCATATCGTCACGATCGATGATAAAGCCAGCCGGGAAATTCAGAGTGCGATTGGGAACGGTTGGTGGCACCACCTCCGGCGGAATCTCAATCCAGAGATCGAAATTGACCGGACTGGTTTCGTTGTTCTGCAGCCAGGCGTCAAAGTTCAAGAAGCCTCCATTAGCTGGAATAGGAGATCCATAATTGTAAGTGAGTATAACGGTCATGTCCCCGACAGTCGGGGTGATACCGCTTATGACCAGGGCGTAGTCAGCATCGAGAGTACCTGTTTCAACATGACCGTCCTGGATTATTTCATTCGCCTGGACCTCAACGATCCAATTGCCCGATTGGGGATTTTGGATGAAGACGTTCTCAACGGTATTCTTATCGTCATCACTACCACCAGCTGTTGACCAGACACCTACATAGAGACCCTCGTTTCCCCAGTAAACAATACCACTCGGGGAAGTGACTTTGAGTGTTAGATCGTTGACGCGGTGCTGTGACTGTACTGCAGGATTTCCGGGGGGATCTGAATATACCATAGTAACTTTCAGCTCCGGTTCCCCAGGATTGACAGTGACGTTATACTGAGTAGATCCAAACGGTAAGAGGATGTCTGTTTCATCGATGACGAGCATCTGGTTCGCCATTTCGTACAAATTTTGCAGATCAGGCATTCCCCAGCCTTGATGGGTTCTGGTCTTATCATGCGTTGTACCAGTAAATGGATACTGATAGGCTGTGTTGACCAGCATTGCTTTGGCGGTAGAGGGATGCGACCGATTTTCAAACACAGTAAGACTTGGGTTTACCGGATTTCCAAAGATCCCGTCAGACCACATCTGGAAGAACAAGCCGATATGCCCCGCGATGGTCGGTGTAGCGGAGCTGGTGCCACTGAAGTTTCCATAGCCGGTGGTTGAGGTCGAGTAAGTGGTCCAGACCTGATCGTAAAAATGGATGAGGGTAGGTTTAATCCTGCCGTCAGAAGCGGGACCTATGCTGGCGCCGTAGTTCCACATGTCATCTGCTCTACTCAAGGTGTTGTAATGGTAGAGCGCGCCACCTGATACCATATTCTTAGCCCAGGCCTGCGGCCGCGAATTCTGAGTTCCGGCATTACTCTGGGACTGGCAATGAACCAGGTCAAAGTCGAAGCAATAGGCATCTGCATCTGCTGAAATCGATGTGTAATTATATACGCGAGGACTTCCCACACTGGCAGTCTGGAACAATGCCTCATATGGTGGATTTATCAGTTCTCCGGAATGAATATAGCGATTGGGACCGGTCAAACCGGGATTGCTATAGTCTGCGGCGATTGACTCACCATCAGGCATGAGACCTCTGGCGCTTGCCGAGCCCGTGCCATCACCGAAACAGACTCCGATGCAGGCAGTGCCATGGTTACTGAGACTAACCCCACCGCCATGCACAATTGGAGAAGGATTAAAATCTATATGATTAAGCTGGAAACCGGTGTCGAAAATCTCACCTCGAACACCCTCACCGGTATAACCACCAACTGTTTCTATATAGTTCGCGCCGCCAATAGTACGAACTATATCCATATCAGCTTCGTACGGACCCCAACTGTCGATGAAATTGACCTCATCCCAGCTTGCCACTTCAAAGAGCTGATTTGGCGTAAGGGTCGCTTCAACCAGATGCTTACCGGCATCCG
>CBDUWK010000226.1:0-4699 GCA_965370905.1 uncultured bacterium
CATAAGAGCCGTTGTACCACTCCCAGATAGTGGGATCGAGAGTAGTTCCACCATCGGCTTCATTCTGTTCTTCGAAGGAGAAGCTGCCCCAATAGTTATGTTTGGACTCGTCGCCCAGAGCAACTAAGGCAGCAGTGATGATGATGTCTTTGTTATCTGGGGGTGAACCGGATTGGTTCTCCCGCCCATTCTCCCAAGTATTGGCAATAGTTATGTTGCTCTCGGATATAATGGTCAACATATCTTCATAGCCGCCGGTGGTGTCATTATAAGCGCCGGTAATCGGATCAGCGAACCAGTACCGGACGTCATCCAGCAGTCTAATGCAGTGCTTGCCTAAATCAGCGGTCGAATCAGGGCTTGCGGGATATCCCATGGCGCCAACTGCGCCTACACCTCTAAATACACCCTTCAATTCAAGGTAACCGCTCACAAAAATAGCGCCTTCCTGCATTGGGGGTCCCACCGCTATTATGGTGCTGTCAAAAGGCGTCCCTATGGGCCAGCGGTACATTCTCCATCCCTGCGAATCCATAAATTGAAGACGATGCGCCCAATAACCCTCCTCCGAATCAAAAAAGAGTCCCTGCACAGCAGCCGCCTCTCGCACTTCTGCCGCCCCAGTAGGAAGTGCCACTCTCGGCGCGTTAAATATAGGATCAAAGGAAAATTGGGGATTATAACCTATTCCCTGCCAAAAGGTCGCTGCGCTTGTTGAAATCGTATCATAGAATACGGGATTTTCCATAATCGCAATCGTATCGTTGCTGTGAACCGGACCGTAGAGTGTATCTTCATGCCAGAATTTAATTACATCGCCTAAGGGTGTTGTCTCTTCAATTGACAGGTAAAGATAAGATGAGGTATAAGGATTCTGACCCTGAGCTTGACCGCATAAAACCGTCAAAGTGAGAATTACGACATTTATGCTGAATTTTCCAGTAGCATAGTTTTTCATGACCTGCCTCCCCGAAAGTTGATACAATAGTATAGCGAATAATTATTGCAGAGTCAAGGCGGAAATTGCACTGATTTAAAAAATTATGTCGGAATTTTAAGTTAAAGCGCAAACTGCGGGCCTGTTGCCTGAGGATTCACAGGCGAGCAGTATATCGAAGGAATATGGTCGGCCGGACGTTGCGAAATGAATCAGTTTTCCATGGAAATGACATGACAGGTGATGGTGTCAGCCACACCTTCAATCGCCCAGATTTTGTCGAATATCAATTGGCCGATAGTACTGTAATCGAAAGTGTCAATCTTGGCGATCATGTCATAAGGCCCGGTAACGGCGTCCACGTGGGCAATCTCAGAAATATCCTGCAATCCCTGATACACCTTTCTGGCATAACCTACCGATACTGAAACGAGTACGTATGCTTGTGCTTTCATCTGATCCTCCACCTATTTTTTGTATTGATATATCCATATAGTTGGTTTATTTTAAAGTTATCATTTGATGTTCGAAGAGATCTATGCGCGCCTGTGATCGAATAGATTCACAAAAACTTCTTCCATATCGAGCGAGGTAATATGGCAGACTATAACGGCGCTCCTGAAATACCCCGCTGGGAGCTAATTGCTGGCAACACTTCTGAATTTGTGATACCAGAGTTTTGTTTTTTTCACTGAGGGAAGCTCTGGCCTTCTCTTCGAGAACGTTTAAACCCTGCTGCCAGCGTATCATGGTCTTTTCGACGGTATGCTCCAAAGTTGGATCAATCTGGATCATGCCGTGGGAAAGTTGAGCATTAAGCTCTTCCCATTTTTTGCGAGCCTCGGCAAAGAGCCCCACAATGTCGCTGCTCGGATCGGACTCCAGCCGTTGGTTGATAAGTTCGCTGGGACCGCGATGCAATTCCTTCAGGGTTAATTTATACTTCTCGAGCAGTTTCCCGGTTCTATTATCCAGCAGAGTCATAGAGAGTCTCGGAACGATTGCGGGCATCTTCACATCCAGACAATCATATAGCGGTTTTAACTGGGCGAAATAGGCAATTTCAGAAGGTCCGGCCAGGTACGCGGCAGTTGGGAAAAGGTAATCCTGCATAATCGGCCGCAGGCTCACTTTAGGCAGTAAGTTGCCTGGCTCTTCCCGGGCGATGCTGCGAAGCCGTTCTATTCCCAGCTTCTTTTTCTGTTTTTCTTCGTAAAGAATTGTACCCCTGGAATCAAGTGGAATGCGCACCTCGTCTTCCTTAAGGAACAACTGTAAACGATCATTCTGAGGTTGAATCTGAGGTTGGTATCCACTTTCCGTTACTTTTCTGGTGGTTGCTTCCAGGGTTTCGTTCAACTTATCACCAGACTCGAGGATGCGGTCCAACAGAGGGCTGACAGCCTGCTTACATAGTGCATTTTCCGCATCGAACAGAATTAGTCCATCTCTTCCGAATTGGAGGCTGTACAGTTTAGCGAATGCATCTCCGAGCTTCTCTCCCTGTCGGTAGAAAGAACTTAGTGTTTCTATAAATGAACCCCGATATGTGTTCGCAGGCAAGAGGTGATAAAGTCGCCGCAACAGCTGATTAATCTCTTCTCCAAGTGTGATGCTGCCTACAACCGTCCGCTTTTCCGGTGGCGCCTGCGATAGTGATAGCGTGGATTCCTCGCCTTTTCGGTCTAAGATACGGATGGAATTGATTTCGAAGAAATCGTGATCGGACGTCTCCATCCAGAAAATTGGCACAGTTCGACGCTTGGTAACCTCCTCGATCCGCTTGGCCCATAATACCGCGCTCAGAGCTTTATAAAAGGTGAGCAGAGGTCCACCGAACAAACCAACTTGCTGTCCGGTAACCACCGCCAGGGTGTCTGGGTCGCGCAGCGCTTCGATGTTCCCCCGGGAGTTTTTATGACAGTTCCATTTCTTCGCGTCTGCTAACAGCCCCTCGATCAAATCTTCCTTGAGAGGATTTTCTATTTCTCTGAGGTGACTCCACTTATCGACAGGTTTTCGGTAATCGATGTGAAAAAATTGGCTTACACGCTCAAAATTGCCAGTATAATCCAGGAAAATCTGGTGTAATCCGGGCAGATTCTCAAAAGCTATACCTTCAGACATCTTTGCGTCCCATTAATATCAATCTTGGTGAGTTATGATTATATTTAGCGCCTTCGTAGTCTCCGAAAACTGCATGAGCAGACAATCCTGCCAACTGCAGCATGCCCTGAAGTTCATCTTTTCGATATAATTTTACCGATTCTCTGAATTCCCTGACGATTCCATGTGATTCCTGGATGAGGATACGTTTTTCGATGCGGTTCTTCGGTTCGTCAATCCACCGAAAGATGGTGACCTTCTTAGCCTCTATTTCAGATTCTTCAGCAGGCACAACCTCGCTTGCTACTGACGAGGCATTGAGAAAATCCAGTACGTAACTGCCACCGCTCTTCAAGGTGCGTGCAGCCTCATTTAGCACTTGTTGGTCTTCCTCAACAGTATCGAAGTACCCGAAGCTGGTAAATAGTGAGATAACAAGGTCGAAATGACCCGATTTGAAGGGAAGCTGGCGCATGTCACCACGGGTTGCTTCGAATGGTAATTTACTGTTACTCCTCCGCTCTATTTCCAGGAGTGGCCAGGAAAGATCCAGTCCACAGGTGGTGAAACCAAGCTGGGATAGAACACGGCAGTGCCGGCCGGAGCCACAAGCGAGATCCAGAATATTAGCAGGCGGCTTTAGACCCAACTCAAGTATCAGCCAATTTATGGTATCTCGAGCTTCCTCAGCTGAACGGTGCTGATATAGCTGTAGGTAATCCGCCCCAAACCATTGTCGGTACCAGGCAGTGTCCTGCAAAAATCTACTTTATTAGGTTATCAGTTGATGCGACCTAAACTATAATATAAGAACTATGCAGCTAAAAGTCAAGAAAAAGAGGGGGAGGCTTTGAATTTTAGATTAGTGCGAAGCAACCTGTTGAGATCAGTGATAAGCTCACTTTTTACTATAAAAAAAAGCCCGGAGGTTCATATTACCGGGCTTATGTAACGGATAAAGAGTATTTCCACCATTATCTTCCGTGAGGAGGCAGACCGCGTGGTTCCGGTTTCCCCGGTGGGAATCCTTTGGATTCGATATCCCTGATCATATCTCTCATAATCTGTGGGAAATGCATATTGAACAGCACCATTTTACCCATCTGAACCGGATCTAAAACCTGGCTGGCGTCCAGACGAAACTGTTTGCGCATCTCCATTTCCTTCAATCCTAACTCTTCGATACCGTCAATCAGCTCTTCGATTTTTTTAATACTCGCCTCTTCTTGCCAAACCTGTTCTCCCAGCTGGTCAGCGATTTCTTTTCGCTGGTCGCGAATTTCGTCGAATTGCTTCTCCATCTCATTTAACATCGGGAAAAAGCGCAAGGCTTGTGCTTCGGTGAGGTCTAACTCTTCAGTCATTTTCCAGATTTTCATCGTGCGCACTTTTTTCTCTATCTGAGCCCTCTCTTTATAGTGACCCCGTCTTCCCTCAAATGGTCCTGCCAGGCAGATCGACGGCAGTGCCAGAGCGATGATTAGTATAGCAGTTAATCTCTTGGATGACATAATCTTTCCCCTCTTTGTTGTTAAACTCCATCTATTCATTTCGTTATCAATTATTCACAAGGTATTCTTCAAGATTGTATTATCGTTCTGGACTTAAGTTGCTCGAAAAGATAATCCAGAGTTTCCTCATCCATCTGGGCTAAGT
>CBDUWK010000227.1:0-4669 GCA_965370905.1 uncultured bacterium
CAATTATGTAATTATGGGGGAAGCAGCAATCTCTGTTTCCCGCCCAATATAATCCTCACTCTGTTAATAATCAAGAAG
Organism: uncultured bacterium; assembly: GCA_965370905.1. Taxonomy (GTDB): domain Bacteria; phylum Electryoneota; class B3-LCP; order B3-LCP; family B3-LCP; genus JALGVT01. The sequence continues at coordinate 79 of CBDUWK010000227.1, forward strand.
AATTTCATTGTAAATCAATAAAAGTTACTGATATTAAGCCAAATGCGACCGTGGCTTTTTAGGCGAGAAAATAAAAAACGCCGGACAGTCGATATCCGGCGGGAATTAAGTTATGAGCCTGTGTGAGAATGGAGGGATTCGAACCCTCGACAAACGGCTTAAAAGGCCGCTGCTCTACCAACTGAGCTACACTCTCATTTTATTTAGATGATCTTACCACGCGGCAGGATGGTCTTTTCGGCATCTGCGCCAACGGAAATCAGGTGAACCGGAGTTCCGGTAAACTTCTCTATAGTGGCAAGGTAATCCTGGGCTGCAGCAGGCAGATCGTTGTAATCTCTTTTAGAAGAACAGTCATGCCAGCCTTTCAGTCCAGCATATACGGGTTCAACTTCAGTCCAACCCTGTCTGGTGGCCGGAGCGCTGGTGACAACGTGTCCACGAATCTTATATCCTATCCCAACTCTGAGCAGCTCTACTCCATCGAGAACATCCAATTTTGTCACAGCCCAACCATTAATTCCATTCCAGCGCACAGCCTGTTTGGCAGCAGTCAGATCGAGCCATCCGCAGCGGCGCGGTCTGCCAGTAGTCGAACCGAATTCGGCACCGCGTCTGCGAATTTCTTCACCCGTGAGGTCATCCATTTCCGTGGGGAAAGGCCCGCTTCCCACTCTGGTGCAATAAGCTTTGATTACTCCCAGAGTGAAGTCCACCTTACCGGGTGGCATCCCTATCCCCATCACTGCGCCTCCGACAGTGGGGTGGGAAGAAGTTACGAAGGGATAAGTACCGAGGTCCAGGTCTAAATAGGTTCCCTGAGCACCTTCCAGCAGAACAGTTTGATCTTCATCGATAGCATCGTGAAGTTGTTCTACCGCATCGCCGGCAAAGGGTGATAGTTTATCAGCCCAACGCTCGCATTGTTGCAGGAAATGACTTCTATCAGGCGGATTCTGTCCATAGATCTTTTCCAGCAGGGAGGCGTGAATATCGAAGAGATCACCGCACAATTTATTGCGGTTCTTTTGGTCTAACAAGTCGCCCACGCGCACCCCTCTGCGGGTGGCTTTGTCCGCATAAGTTGGTCCTATCCCGCGACTTGTGGTGCCGATCATAGCACCGCCGAGGGCTTCCTCCTGGCCGGCATCAAGAAGTTTATGCGTGGGGAAGACGAGGTGTGTTCGATAATCCAGTGTGAGGCGTTTATCCAGCGATATGCCAAGTGCCTGGACTTCCTCGATCTCTTCAATGAATCCTTCAGGATCGAGGACGACACCGGGACCAATCAGACAGTGGCTATGGGGAGATAGGATACCTGATGGGAGTAGGTGTAGAACTATCTTCTGTCCGTCGCGTTCAATGGTATGTCCGGCGTTGGCGCCGCCTTGTGACCTCACCACCACGTTCGCGTCAGGCGATAGCAGATCAACTATCTTTCCTTTACCTTCATCGCCCCATTGAGCGCCAATCACTGCAACTACAGGCATAATATCGATCCTCTCTGGATGGACGTAATTTACTTCGATTTACGCTTTTTTTGTAGTTTTTCTGCTCGGGCGCCCCATTCAATGAGCACCGGACTGGCGATGTAAATCGAGGAATACGTTCCTATCAGGACACCGATGATGATTGCCAGGGCGAAATCGCGGATGACGCTGCCCCCAAAAACAAATAGAACTAATACCGCAAAAAGCGTGGTGACGCCAGTAACAATGGTTCTCGAGAGGGTCTGATTTATTGAAGTATTGATTATATCCGGAAGAAGCTTAGTGCGCAATCGCTTCAGGTTCTCTCTTATGCGGTCGAATACCACAATGGTGTCGTTCAGTGAATAACCCACAATCGTGAGAAATGCGGCCACGATAGCCAGCGAAATCTCCTTGTCGAGCAGCGAAAATATTCCCAGGGTGATAACCACGTCATGAAACAGAGCCAATACTGCTGCTAATGCGAAGACAAATTCAAACCGGATGGAGATGTATATGAGAATGCCACCCAAAGCGACCAGGGTTGCTAAAAGCATTCGGGTACGCAGTTCTGCTCCGATCTTAGGACCTACCGCATCAACAGACCTGACATCGAAAGGATTATCGGGATAAATGGCGGTGATGGCAGCTTTGATGTTTGCGACGGTTTCCTCACTGATTTCAGTTTCCTTGATTCTTATCAGAATTTCCGGATCGCTCCCCAACTCGGCTACTTGTTTTACTTCGCTTCCCCCGAGATCGATAGAACTCAACACCGATCTCATCTCGCCTTCAGTCATCGGTTTTTCAAATCGCAGTTGAATGGCTGTGCCACCCAAAAAATCAATGGAGTAATTCGGTCCGCCGTGAATTATAACCGAAACGATGCTGATTAAAATGACTACCGCGGACAGAGCCAGCGCAGGCCTCCTGACGCCTTGAAAATCAATGTTCGAATCTCGAAACCATTCCATAGATATATCCGTTTTGTTACAGCTTATATGCTCAGTTTAGTTGGGCTAAATTTCTGGGTGTAAAGGTCGAAAAGGAGCCGAGTACCTACCAGGGCTGTGTACAACGATGCAGCTATACCTATCATTAAAGTAAGCGCGAAGCCTTTGATAGGCCCGGTACCGAACTGATAGAGGACGATACTGGCGATAACTGTGGTGATATTGGCATCGAGCACAGTTACTGTCGCCCTCGAATAGCCTGCATCTATGGCAGCTTTAACGGTTTTCCCGGTACGCAACTCCTCTCTGATGCGTTCATAGATCAGAACGTTAGCGTCTACTGCCATACCAATCGTGAGGATGATCCCTGCTATGCCCGGCATAGTCAAAGTACCCTGGAAACCCGCCAGAATTGCCAGCAGAAAGAAGAGGTTGAACACTAACGCAGTATCAGCTAAAATTCCCGCAAAGCGGTAATATATCAGCATGAAGATCCCTACAAAGATAATGGCCAACATCATGGAAAACTTACCTTTTTCAATCGAATCAGCACCGAGCGATGGCCCTACTGTCCTCTCTTCTATAAATTCGACAGGGGCAGGCAGCGCACCGGCACGTAGGACTATGGCCAGGTCTTGTGCCTCTTCCATATCATCACTGCCTTCGATGATGGCCCGACCATCGGGAATTCTCACCCTGATAACCGGCGCCATATAGATGTGATCGTCGAGGACAATAGCCAGTTTTCTGCCTACGTTAGCGCCGGTAACCCGCGCGAATATCCGTGCCCCCTGGCGGTCAAGCGCCAGCGATACTATCGGTTGACCTTCTGTTCCCGGGCTACCACCAGAACCGATTTCCACATCAGCCTTGGTTAAATATTTTCCCGTCATCTCCGGCTCGGCATTGACTACGAAAAGATTCCAGTATTCGTTTCCATCAGGTCCCGTGAAGGCTTCATTTGACCACAGGATATCTACCTTATCAAGGATGATTTCCCTGATGGCGGGTCTGGCTAAGATAACCTCAACAGCTCTGCGATTCTGCTGAACGACCGCGATCTCATCGCCGAGGTTACGAAGAAGACCGTAAAATGGGTGTTCGTCGATTACTCCTTCTGCTACAATCAAAGAGGTATCCGATCCCAAGGATGATAAATCAGCTTCGCCACCGAACAGGTCGCTGGCATCGACGACTTGGTCTTTAGCCACAGGCGCAGCAGTAGTATCTTCTTCAAGTGCGAGGGCTGCGCTGTCTCCTTCTTGAGGTGTGGTTTCAACTGTGTCTTCCTCAACCGCAAGCCCTTTTTCCCGTCTCAGGAAGTTGTCGATGTCCTCTAAGACTTCTTGAGCTCTGTAGGGCTCAACCACCAGTTTGAATTCCAATAGGGCGGTCTTCCCTATTAAAGACCGCGCGCGAACCGGATCCTGAACACCGGGCAGTTCCACTACAATTCTACGCTTTCCCTGACGCATGATGTTGGGTTCGCTGACTCCAAACTGGTCGGTGCGGTTGCGCAGAATCTCCAATGAGCGGGCTATTGCGTCATCGGCTTCGATCTCAAGGTAATCCAAGATCTGGCGGTTGGATGCCTGCGTTTCCTGGAAATAGCGCGCCAGGCGAATTCCATCGGATTCGAAAACTTCTAAAACGGACTCTTCGAAATCGGCAGCAGGATCCCGCAACCGGTCGTAAATCTCAGTCATCAAGGAATCAAAGTGAGCGTCTTTGTTCTTAGCCAATTGTCTCATCAATTCGACGAGATCGACTTCCAACACCAAGCGCATTCCGCCCTGAAGATCCAGTCCCAACTTCAACGATTTTTTTCTGTTAAGATCCAGTTTATCAGCGAAATCGCCTAAAAGATATTGAGCTTTCTGCAGCGCTGCATTTCTGTCTTCATCACCCAGCTCTTTGGTGTTAATGATGAGATCCATAACATCCTGGCTGCGGCCCTCAAGGACGGCTCTCGTCAGTTCGATTTGAGATATCCCAGTCAGTGATACCAGGCTCTCTATTTCGGTATCCTGGAAATTCGTCAAGGAATTATACTGGAAGGTGGGATACAAATAGTACAAAGCCACCAGGATGAAGAATATCGATAATCCGAGGCGGAATGCAGGGTTGCGTTTTTTCATTTTTATACCAGTCGAAGGGTCTAATTTATTT
>CBDUWK010000228.1:0-4650 GCA_965370905.1 uncultured bacterium
GTTACCTATTCGTGAGAGATTCGTACTTAGGGTAACTAAATCGTGGTACTGTGTATCCATATCGTAACCCATCTCCAAGGCCTCGTCGTACATCTCTGTATTCGGGTATGGAGTTACAATAAAGAAACTGGCAGTATGCAGCTTACTGGTTAATGCATAGTTAATCGTATTCCAAGCCTCTTCCTCAGTCTCGTCCCTGAAACCTAACATGAAGAAGCCACCTGTAAATATACCTTTCTCAGCGGTATAGTCAATAATCTTCTTTGCCTTTATGAGGTTGACATTCTTCTTAATCATCTTTTGGATGCGTGGTGTACCTGATTCGACCGCGTAGATTATCCGGTAAACTCCGGCAACCTTCATTTTCTCTACCAATTCCTCATCCATCTGATCAGCACGAAGCGCATTCGGAAAAGAGATGCGCAGATCCCAACCCGCCTCAATAATGCCATCGCAAATCTCCTTGGATCGGGTGCGATCCATATTGAAAAGGTCGTCGATAAATTCGATCTCTCCAATCCTATAGTCCTCCACCAATTTCCTGATCTCACCTAAGACGTTCGCCACGGAACGCATCCTCAGCTTCTTGCCGAAGAGGTTGTGGCAGTAAGTACACTGGTAGGGACAACCTCGGGTTGTTATAATCGACATGCCACGCGGGCGCGTCTGTATTGGATTGTTCAGATGGCGTACTTTCCCAAATCCAAAATATCTCTCTATATCTAAAGCATCCCATGCCGGGTACGGTATCTCGTCAAGATCCTGGATTAACTCCGGAAAAGTGGCGGCTACTACCCCTCCGTTTTTTCGGTAACCGATTCCCTTTATCTCCGATGTTCCCGATCCGTTCTCGAGGGATTCAAGCAACTTGACTAAAGTCACCTCGCCTTCACCCCTGGCAGTGAAATCTATGTTATCATCTTGCAACGCAATAGCAGAATCCGCAGAGCCATACGGTCCCCCTATGACAGTTGTGCAGCCCGGCGCATGCTTCTTGGCCAGCGCTCCATAGATGTGTGTGGTTTCAGCTTCCATGGTCAGGCTGGTGATACCGACAAAATCTGGCTGAAATTCCTGTATGATCTCACCAACCCCTGAATCGGAGGTCTGCTCGCCGCGCGCGTCATGCACTAAAACTACGTCCTTACCGGGTCTGGCTTTACGTAGATAACTCACCAGGTACATGTGCCCCATCGGTGGTGGAGCCTGAAGGATACTGGAATTAGGACGTATTAATAGAATTTTCATTCTGTATTTTTTATTTCAAACTTGATAGTTAGTAAAGCCTCTGCTTCTATAAACTTTACAAATCAGCTGACTTCAGCTCTTTCCCTGTAATGGCGATCCTCACCGCCCGGAAGAAATTCCTGAAGAGAGTTCGCTTGCTCGGCGTTGTCCTTATGATTGCTAATGCTCTCCTCGGATTGAAGAAAAACCTTCGGTACGCAATCCGCCGCAATTGCTCCAACCGCTTATTCTCAATTTTGGAAAGATTTGCACTTACTGAACTGTAATCGGAATACATAGCGCTCATGTCGTAACCCATGCTCAATGCTTCGTCGTACATCGGGGTGTTTGGGAAGGGTGTCAATATGAAGAAGCTGGCCGTGTGCAGTTTAGTAGCAAAGGCGTACTTTATTGTATTCCAGGCTTCCTCCTCGGTCTCATCCCGAAAACCTAACATAAAAGCCCCCCCCGTGGATATACCCTGATCGGCAGTGTAGTTAATGATCTCCATGGTCCTTTCGAGGTTCACGTTCTTCTTGATCATTTTCTGGATGCGCGGAGTCGCAGATTCAACTGCGTAACAGATCCGGTAAGCCCCTGCAGCCTTCATCTTGTCAACCAATTCCTCATCCATCTGGTCGGCGCGCAGACCGTTCGGGAAAGACATGCGCAGATCCCAGCCTGCCTCGACGATACCATCGCAGATTGCTTTCGCCCAATTGCGGTCACAATTCCAAACGTCATCGATAAATTCGATCTCATCGACCTTGAAATCTTCTACCAGCCATTTGATCTCTCCTAAAACGTTTTCCACCGAACGCTTCCGCAGCTTTTTCCCGAATACGTTATGACAGTAGGTGCAGCGATATGGGCAGCCTCGTGTACTGAAGAGAGACATACCGCGAAGCCTGACCTGGATGGGATTCATCAATCTCCGTAAGCCATCCCGGACAAAATACCTCTCAAGATCTATCGTATCCCAGGCCGGGAAGGGTATGTCATCGAGATCCTGTATCAAATCAGGAAACTCCCCAATCTCAATTTTTCCGTTTTTCCGGTAGCTGATGCCTTTAACTCCAGCTACTTCTTTACCGTTATCCAGAGATTCTAACAAGTTGACCAGAGTCTGCTCCCCTTCACCCCGTATCGTATAATCGATATTCTGATCTTTTAGGGCTATATCTGATTCCGAAGTTCCATATGGCCCACCGAGAACAGTAATGCAATCTGGTACATATTGCTTCGCTAACGCGATGTATTTATGAGCGGTCTTTGCCTCCATAGTGAAGCTTGTTACTCCAACCAGGTCAGGTTGGTATTCACGTATGATTTCACCCACGCCATCATCTGACGTTAACTCTCCGCGCGCGTCGTGAATTTTGACTTCATCCTTATTTGATCTATACTTGCGCAAGTATCCCACTAAATACATGAGCCCGATCGGAGGCGAGGCCACAGGTATAACGGAATTTGGACGCAAGAGCAGGATTTTCATGGTAAAACTCCGATTATGTAGTAATCCATCAATTGTTAATTAGGCGCTACAGCAATACCGCTGTCCTCACTACAAATTGAAAAGCGCTTATCGTTTTCTCTATGCCAATTTTGTCAATAATGATTGGCACAATCGTATTCTAAATCATGTTTGAGCAACAGTACAAGCGATGCCAAGAATATAATATAATTAAAAAATGCCCGAAAGGCAACTTATAATGAAATTATTCTACTCCTAATTATGTGTAAGTTATCACAATCTCAAGGCTTTAGAATACAATTTTAAAAATTGATATTACGCTAATATTCTAATTAACATAACCTGCAAACCCAATTTCCTAATCATCCTATCCCGCAAGGTGAGGGTTTAATGCTTATTACTGGGTGGTTTTTCCCTGTCGGTTATATCTTTATTGTTTCAAATTCAAATCTGTTTGTTACCACTGCATGCTGTGTAAAGCGACATATCGAGCGGTAATACCCCCGGAAATGATGTTACCTTAAAATAACTGAATTTTTCCGCTAATGCATTTATGATCTGTCGGTGTGTGGAAACGTGAAACCCCGTCGACCCGCCCAAAAGCTTATCCGTAATCTTGTTTTTTGTCGGGAATCCTGCTACAACCGTTCCTCCGGGCTTCAGAACTCTGTATATTTCCGAAGTGGCTTGACCTAAATCCTCGATATGCTCTAAAACTGCGATTAGCAGAACCGCATCAAAAAAATTATCCTTATAAGGAAGATTGAGCAGATCAGCTGCAGCTAAATTCACGGTAATTCCTTCAAGACGCATCATCTCTCTTAATGAGTGGTCTTGCATGAAAACGTCAATCGCCCACACATCGCTATCAGTGCGCCGCACCAGTTCAGGAAGAATAATGCCGGTGCCACATCCCACATCCAACAAATTTGATATTCCTCCCTTTGGTAGCAAGTCCAGACACATCTTCAAACGTTTGATGAAGAATGAACGGAAAACAGGAATATAATAATAAGCAATCGGGTCTTCCAGTACCGGTATGTGATGCTTTGGCGGAATATACATTTTGTACGTTTCCTCGGCAGTTATGTTGGTTGTATCCCTGCCTGAATTTCCTTTTCTCCTGTCTTGATTAGACGCACCAAAAAGTAGGCTGCCAGAATAATGAAAAATGGATCTGTGGGCACGCGATGAGGAATGCCTGAAGCAGTAAGCGTATGAGTTGAAATAGTATAGAATATGATAGCATAGATCACTGAGCGTCGTCGCCATTGTCGGAATGAAAGGAATATGCCTGCAATGCTGGCGGGTAGTATCCATCCCCAACTTAAAAGACTGGCTAAAGTTGACAGCGGTCCCCCCAGATGTCGTGGAATCACTCTGAAGAGCTGGTAAAACCTGAAGCCGCATAGCTGGGCGTAAATCCAGGGATTCGCTTTGATAAAATCCGTAACCCTTAAGTTTAAAATGCGGTTCCGCTCTATTTCACTCTCATCGGTAAACGCTGGAAACTCGATCAGATCCTTCCGATTTAATCCATCATAATTTTTCTTGGCGAATTTCTGATACATTAACTCGACACCGGTAGCGTCCGCCTCCAATTTTTCTTTTGTGAAGACCTGGTTATTATATTCCCACAGATTTCTGCCTCCTTTTGTTGGCAGTAACAGCGGTTCCCCCATTACTGCTTGATTTCTAACAACCCAGGGGACGATCACTATTGCCATTAAAGTGAGAGCAATCCCCAGCCTCCCCCATTTAAGCTGTCCTCCTAACGGCAAATAGAGACATAATATTATAAATGGAATGAACGTTATCAGCGAAATTCTGGTCAGTAAGGTCACGCCCGTAACAACTCCCAGGAGCACGTAATTCCACCAGGACTGTCGGTCTATGATTCGTACTAAAAAGAAAACTGTCAAGGCCTGGAGAAATAGGTACGTATTTTG
>CBDUWK010000229.1:0-4646 GCA_965370905.1 uncultured bacterium
CGAACGACGAATAGGAGTAATTTCCCCAAGAAAGGGAGATTACGTTGGCGCCGTTATTAACGCAGTAATCGATTCCAGCATATCCGGCATAGACAAATGCACCATCGCCCGCCCGGGCGGTCATTATCTTGGCTTTGAAGCCTAAGGCGCCGACGCCTATTCCGTTATCAGTTACTGCATTTGCATCACCGGCGCAGTGGGTACCGTGACCTCCACCTTGAGACAGCGGCGGATCCTGGACATTATTATTACCATGCCAGACGTTCCAACCCCAGAAATCATCAATGAAGTTGTTGCCATCATCATCGAGGTTATTCCATTCGATGGGTTCTATCATACCGTTTCCGTTTAGATCCTCACCTGGATTGATCCAGAGGTTAGCTTTGAGGTCCTGGTGAAGAGTATCAGTACCCGAATCAACGATACCGATGATTAAGTCTTCGCTGCCGCGAGCAAAGTCGAAGGCTATAGCTGAACCCACTTTAGAATGTCCCCACTGACTTCCGAAATAGGTATCGTTGGGAATGTATTCCATTCGCCTGATGTAGTAGGGTTCCGCCATAACTACGTCTCCGAGCTCAGCGTAGGCATCTATCACTTCATGAAGATCCACTTCGTAGGGAAATTCAACCAGGTAAAACCTCGAGAGATCAGCAAGATAACTCTCTTTCGGTTTCTGCGCATGTGGCAACATCTTAGAGATGTTCATCACGTTGAACCTGGCTGCAAGCACATCGAAATCATCGTTTCCGGACAGCGCCAAGCCGTCCTGGTGTTCGACATTTAAAGCGCCCAAACGATTCGAAATTTCGATGATGACGCGCCCCTTCCATTCGAGGTTTTCGGTCATAGGAGGGGTCATAGTCGCCCAGACAATCGATCCCATGATAATTACTGCCAGATAACTTAGATTCAGAAGTCTCGGGAAACTCATAGTATTCTACCCTTCAGTGATTGTTTATATTGAAGATACTTCAGATTTTCTGCGGCTTTGATTAGCCCCTTTTCAGGTGCATAACGCAATCTGAGTTACTGTATTAAAATAGAAAATAAAACCTTCTGTGTCAAGCGAAAGTTTTTACACTTTGCACGCTCAGAATCAATCAGAGAACAATCGGCTTACTTATAAGTTGATTCAATTTTGATTGACATTTGCGCCTTTGTGCTGTACATTACAAGCTTATAGGTATTTCTAATTGCTGCAACTTCAAGTCAGAAGAAAGATGAACCAGACACATAGAATAATTATCGCTTTTACAGCTACGTTACTCTTAGTTTTATTAAGTGTGTTGGCTGGTCGTACTTATTGCGCTCTCTACAATATTAATCTCGTCGAAGTTCCGCGAAACGATACACTCATCGTCATCAAACCAGGTTTGAGTCTCGGTGAAGTTGCCATCATCATGCAAGAAGCTGCGCTTTTAGACCATCCCTCAGAATTTATTTTTGCTGCAGAATTTCTCGGGCTCGATCAACAAGTTCAAGCAGGTGAGTACGAATTGTCTTATGGCTTATCTAATCATACTCTACTAAAAAAACTTACCAGTGCAGGAACTTCAGCGACACTCATAACAGTTCCTGAGGGATTTACGCTGAAACAAATAGCAGGTCTACTAAAAAACGAAATCGGTATAGATTCGGTTGAGTTTCTTAAGGCCGCCTACGATACTTCCCTTATTAAGCAGTACGGAATTAAGGCACCGTCATTTGAAGGTTTTTTGTTTCCTGACAGTTATGATTTTCACCGCTTCATGTCACCGCAGTCAGTAATAGAACAGATGGCAAAGCGATTTTTCCAGATCTGGGATGAGGTAATTACGCCCGCAACAGGAGCGCAGGAGAATAGTATAGAGGCGATTGTGACACTGGCATCGATCATCGAAGGTGAGATGATACAAAAATCGGAAGCTCCCAATATTTCATGTGTATATAATAATCGTTTAAAGCGTAACATGAAGTTGCAAGCCGATCCTACAATTCAATATATAATTAGAAATGGACCACGGCGTTTATATAACGGTGATCTGGAGATACAATCGTCTTATAATACCTATCTTCACGCAGGATTACCTCCGGGACCTGTCTGTAATCCCGGGCGAGAGGCTTTAATAGCGGCGCTTACTCCTGCGGACGAACCATTCCTTTACATGGTTTCACGCGGTGATGGCAGCCATGCATTCAACGAAAATTTCAGCGATCACCTTAAAGCAAAGGCAGGGCTTGACAGTATTCGCAGGGAGATATCCAAGAATCGCTGGAAATAATCTTCCTAAATAACCGATAATGACAACGAAATTCAACTTATCCCATCTGAATCCAGCACAGCTTGATGCTGTCAAAGCATATGAAGGACCTGTCCTGATCTTAGCAGGCGCAGGCAGCGGTAAAACACGTGTAATTACTTATAGGATTGCTTTTTTACTGCAAGAGAAATTAGCCAAACCCTGGGAAATACTGGCTGTGACTTTCACCAATAAAGCAGCATCGGAAATGCGTCAACGTGTGCATACCATGCTGGATTGGGGGAAATCGTCAGAATTATTCATTGGCACATTCCACTCCTTCGGGGCAAGGTTTTTACGAAGGCACGCAGAGTCGTTTGGAAGAACCGCAAGATTCACTATTTACGATGCGGATGACCAGAAACGTTTGTTACGGACCATCTTAAAACAGCAGGTTGGTAGCAGCGAAGTAAAGAGCTACCTTTCCAAATGTAAGAGTTATATAGAACGTGTCAAGTCCAGTTTAGACGGTCAGGATGTTATGGCCGCTGCCGGGAAGCAAAATGTGGAACTGCTGCAAAGTGTTTATAAGACGTATAACAGCTTACTTGGGCAGAACAATGCTTTCGATTTCGATGACTTGTTAGCTTTGCCTTGCCAACTTCTCAATGAAAATGCTCAAATCAAGGATAACTATCGCAACAGGTTTCGCTTCTTGCTTATCGATGAGTTTCAGGATACCAATTCCCCCCAGGGAGAGTTAATAAGGCTACTGGGGGCACCGAGAGGGAATGTAACGGTTGTTGGCGACGATGATCAGTCCATATACGGTTGGCGTGGTGCACACCTGGGAAACATCCTCCAATTTGATCGGCACTATAAAGGTGTAAAAACTTTCCGTCTGGAGCAGAATTACCGTTCCATGCAAGCGATATTGGACGTAGCACATCAAGTTATAAAGAACAACAGTTCACGTCACCCGAAAAAGCTCTGGACGAGCCGAGCAGGCGGCAACAAACCGATGGTTATGCCCAGCAGTGATGATCGCGAAGAGGCTCAGAAAGTCATTGAAGAAATCCGTGAAATCACTAAAAAGGACAAATACCGCCTGAAGAATGTCGTTATATTATATAGAACCAATGCACAATCACGTCCATTTGAGGAGACACTACGCGAGAACACTATTCCTTACATAATTGTGGGGGGATTACGGTTCTACGAAAGAAAAGAGGTAAAGGACTTTTTAGCATATCTGCGCCTCTTAGTTAATCCAAATGATTTGATAAGCGTGCAGCGTGTTATTAATTTACCACCACGCGGAATCGGACAGAAGACTCTGCAGCATCTGATAGATCATACCACGTCCACAGGAGTAACGTTATACCAGACTATTCTGGATGCGGATAGCATCGAAGCGGTCAGCAAGGCGGCTGCGAAGAGAGTACAACAGTTCGCCAGTTGGATTGAAGCTATTCGAAGCGAAGCAAAAAGCAGCAATCTCTTTAAAATAGGGGAGAGGCTCTTAACCGAATCGAATCTCATCGATTACTATAAAAAAGAGGACGAAACACAAGCGCAATCGAGAATTGAGAATATAGGCGAGTTATTGAACGCCCTGCGGGAGTATAGCTATGCCAGCGATAGATCCGCTATTGAAGATTTAGATGACTTTCTACAGGAGGTCGCTTTAGTTACCGACATAGATCGCTGGGATTCCGAAGAACAGGCAGTCTCACTGATGACACTCCATTCTGCGAAGGGATTAGAGTTTCCAGTCGTTTTTCTCACCGGTTTGGAAGACGGCTTGTTCCCCCTGCAGAATCATCTTAATCAAGTTTCGGAACTGGAGGAGGAGAGGAGATTGTTTTACGTTGGCGCTACCAGAGCTGAGGATAGGCTCTACCTCACGTATGCTCGGAACAGACGACGCTGGGGACAGGAAATCTCCTGGCAAAAGCCATCACGTTTTCTGGATGAAATTCCACGCGAAATGCTCGAATATAAAGAAGAACCATTTAAACTTTCAATTGAAGAAAACTCAATATCTATTTTTAACAAATCAAAATCTAAGGTCTCGCCGAAAGTTAAAAAGATTCCGGTTGAAGATACCTATCCTCTGGGCTGCAGGGTACATCATGGCACCTTTGGGGAAGGATTGATTATTAATCGAGAGGGCACGGGGGAAGGTCTGCGGCTTCTGGTGAATTTCGAGAATGTTGGGGAGAGACTCTTATTAGCCAGTTACGCTAAATTAAAGGTACTTTCGAACTGATATGGACCTGGAAGAAATAGTGCGATTAGCACTTGCAGAAGACATAGGCAGTGGGGACATCACCACAGAACTACTCGTCGAAAAAAATAAGAAGAGTGGTTCAAAAGTGATTTCTCGAATAGAGGGGGTGCTATCTGGGAGCGAACCATTCG
>CBDUWK010000230.1:0-4644 GCA_965370905.1 uncultured bacterium
CTGGGATTTCATTCCTAACGCCAGTATGCCCTATACTGCAGGATTCGGCTTGGAACAATCGCAGTTGAATGCTGCTGTCGAAACCCCTGTCAACTTCTCTCTTGATGGCGCTTATCCGAACCCATTTAATCCCACGACTACCATTAGATTCAGTATGCCCGAAGCCGCTAAGGTTAATTTGACGGTCTATGACCTCAGCGGACGCCAGGTTGGTACGCTGGTTGATGGTTATCGCGAGATTGGAACCCATGAAGTAAGCTTCGATGCTTCCGGACTTTCCTCAGGCGTCTACCTCTATCGTCTGCAATCGGAAAGTTTCGTTGCAACCGGTAAGATGACATTCATGAAGTAACAGATAATTCCAAATAAGAGAAGAGGCTGCCTTATTGTGTCTGAGGCAGCCTCTTTTAATTTAGTGTAGCTGAACGACTACTGATCGTGTTGTTCTCCGAAGTAAGCTGAATGAAATTCTTCCAGTAACGTTCTGAGTTTCTGAACGTATTGCAGATCGGTGGTCTGTTTGCTTTTCATGGCATTAAAAATTATTTCGTGAAGTAGTTCCAACTTTGTCCCATAATCGTGACTCGCTTCAGGATCCTCGCCCTTGTAAGGCGTTACCCTCTGAGCCAGAAAATAGTAGCTCACTATGTTGGCGATTTCATCAGCATGCTGATCCTTGCTGTTTACCCAGCGCACTATCTGATTGTAATTTTTCTCAAGCGCGGTTTCTAACTCGGTAATCTGCTTCATGGCTTTTTCAATAGTGTTGATGTGCTCCGAGATCGTCTGAAAGCGCAGCTCATCATCGTAAATTCCACAAGGTATCTGACAGTGCGACAGAGCTGGCCGAACGTTCATAAAGAAGATACCGGCAACTGCTAAGATCATGACTAGTAATTTGCTATCTGATTTCATTTTAACCTCAATCTATTTAATTTTATTCCACTTTCATAGATACGTATCTTTTAAATGAAAAATTGATGCCATGCTCATTTTCGATGGAAGACACATCTCGCACCCGCGTTATACTATGATTACTGTATAAATAACTGAATGGTTCTACCAATTGCAACGTAATATTGCTTAAATTGGTGCAGAAGAAACCTTCGAGTTGTCTGATGTACTCTAACTTTCCCTCCCTACAAATCCCTTGCAATTGCCATTAAATTTATTTAAATTACGTTTTTATAAGTAACCATAAGTTTCAGGTCTTAACACCTCGAATAACTTCACAAAACACGCATTTACCATGGATAAAGGACCATTATCAAGCGCCATCGTTTTAGATCTAACGCAGATGCTTTCAGGCCCTTACGCGTCGCTGCTCTTGGCTGACCTGGGCGCACGCGTTATAAAAATCGAAGATCCCGAAAAAGGCGACCGCATCAGAGGTATGGGCCCACACTTCAATCAGGGTGAAAGCGCCTACTTTCTCGCTGTAAACAGGTCGAAGGAAAGCGTTTGTCTCGATCTCCGCGACCAGGATGACCGAGAGACATTTTACAAGTTGGTTGAAAAAGCCGACGTCGTGCTGGACAACTTTCGACCCCGGGTGTTAAAAAAACTTGGTCTGGAGTATGAAACTCTCAGAGCACGAAATCCTAAAATTATACAATTGTCACTATCTGCTTTCGGCCAGACTGGCCCTTACCGGGAAGCCCCGGCCTTTGATTTAACGCTCCAGGCTCTTTCTGGTGCCATGTCCGTAACAGGTGAACCCGGTAGAGATCCCGTTCGTCTCGGATTACCCATGGGTGATCTCGCCGGCGGAACTTTTGCCGCGCTCGCAATATCCGCAGCTTTATACAAAAGAGAACACACCGGGGAAGGAAGTCGCATCGATACCTCGTTGCTGGATTGTATGGTATCACTGCTGACCTATATGGCGGGGTATTACTGGCATAGTGGTGTCATACCCGAACCTATTGGATCAGGGCATCAGTCAGTCGTCCCCTACCAGGCCTTCAAAACCAAAACGATCCACATCGTTATAGCGATTTTTGTGGAAAAATTTTGGCAGGCGCTCTGTGATGTTTTAAGTATAACTGAAATAGCCACAGACCCGCGCTTCGATTCCAATCTGAACCGACTGAAGCATAAAGAGACCCTTATCCCCATCCTTCAAGAGGCTTTTCTATGTAAACCGGGAGAAGAATGGCTTAAAAAGCTGACTGAGGCAGAAGTTCCCTGCGCACCGGTTAATACCCTGGATCGTGTCCTGGAAGATCCACAGGTATTGCATCGTGGTATGGTTGCAGAAACAGATCATCCTGAATGTGGCAAACTGAAAGTTCTCGGTAATCCGTTCATCATTGCAGGCTTCAACCCGCAATATAAGCCCGCTCCCCTTCTGGGCGAACACACGGAAAGCGTATTGAGGGAACTTCTAGGACAGAATTGCAAGTCCAAAGACTAACAGAATATCGCCTCCAAAAGGCTGGCGAAAAGCAGGGTCTTCCCACTGGAGACAGCAATGACTGGTGGATTTGGGCTAAAGGATCCCGTGATTATTATACCATACTGAATAACACATTCCCCAGGCAAATACTCAACTTTCACCCTTTAACCGAAACCGATAGTTTCGATTGGTGCATCCAAGTTCTTGCGCCTGATGAGAACATCTTAGACGAACTGAAGAGCTACCTCCATCTGCTGAGCAGAACTCTGCATCTCGAATCTTCAATGGATGAATGCTTTGCCCTGGACTGGCATTCCAAGTTCGGCAGTGGCGGAAAACCAGCCCTCACAATGATGGGTCAATGGGTTAATAAGGCAAAATCGTATAGTTCCGAACCGGATAGTTCCGGAGATCTTAATGTTGCAGCTTTAATAGCTGATCAGATGGCTGAATTTGTAAAGCATCATCCTCTCTATAAAGGATGTGATGGTATTACAGCGGTGCTGCCCTCAAATCCTGATAAAGCGTTCGATTTGCCATCTGTAATAGCTGAATCATTGGAGCAAGAGATTGGGATTCCGTTTTTAAGGGAAGCCCTCTACAAAAGGAGGATCACCGCGCAGATGAAATATTGCCTTTCCTCCGATGATAAGGAGGATAACATAAAAAACTCTGTCGGTGCTAACCGGTATGTAATAAAAGCTAAGCATCTGCTTTTAATTGATGATATTTTCGATAGTGGAATGACCATCAATGAAACCGCTAAAGTGCTTAAGGTTGGTGGGGTGACCAAGATATTTGGATTAACCGCGACCAAAACCCTGAAACGTAACTTCAGATGAACGAAAAAGCATTTTTGCTCCACCTCTCAAGGTTGCCGGGCATAGGTCCTGTTGGATTGCGCAGAATATTATCGAGAATGGAGTCCGCTGGCATCTCCTTATCTGATCTATTCCAGATGGATCATGAAGAACTTTCAATCGAGCTCAAGCTTTCCTCGGAACAAGCTCTACAATTCTGTAATCCAGAATCGGATCCTGAATCGGATCTAAAACAGTATGAGGAACTGGGGATACAGATCCTTTTAAATACAGATTCTCTCTATCCCCACAGTTTGTCTGAATTATTAGGACGAAATACCCCCATATTAGTGTATGCAATCGGGAATGTCTCGTTATTGCAGTTGCCAGCAATTGGAATTAGCGGAGCGCGACGCGCCTCAGAACAAAGCTTGGAAGATGTCAGTTTACTTTGTGAATCAGTTTCCTCACAGGGATGGGTTGTAGTTTCAGGTGGTGCGCGAGGCGCCGATGAAGCCGCGCACCTCGCCGCCATCCGTTCCGGTCCTGGAACCATGATCGTCTTGCCTACAGGCGTGTTAAAACCGAAGTTACGGAGAGGGCTAACGCAACACCTTGAAGATGGGAAGGCGGTGCTGATTTCCGAATTTATTCCCGAGCAAGGTTGGACTGCAGGTTGCGCCATGCAGCGCAATAGAATACTCGCTGCCTTATCTAAAGCTGTCGTTTTGGTCGAACCTGGCCTGAGAGGAGGAACAAGTGGTACCGGAACCATTGCTCGAAAATTGGGTTTACCCCTCTATATTCTGAATGATCAGGAAAGTGCTGGGGAAGCGGCGGAGAAATTCTTTAAAAAAGGTGCCAAACCGATATCACCAAGTTCAACCAAGCCTAAGCAATTGGTGTCCGCATTCCAGCGAGCATGGGAAGTAAGTGTGACAAATAGAGAAAATATGAATACAAAACCGATATTTAAAGCTGAATGAGAATACTTATATTATCAACAGTACACCGTTGGAATGATCCCCGTATCTTCCACAAGGAAGCCTGCACCTTAGCCCAGGAACATGAGGTTATTCACGTTACTGCAGGCGACACTCCAGAACAGGTAGTTAACGGCGTGAGGGTTCGCACTCTTGGTTCGTGGCATTCCCGTGCTGATCGGGTAAAGTTATGGTGGCGCGCATATAAAGAGATCTTCAAATGGAAACCTGACGCGATTCATTTTCACGATCCGGAACTGGCGCTGATCTTACTCCCCTTAGCATTCATCTCTAACAAAAGATTTGTTTACGATATTCACGAAGATCCTTCCGGTGGTTATGGTCGTCGTCCCTGGATTCCGAAATTCCTGCGAAAATGGATTGGTGGTTTCTTCTATGCCCTGCTAAAGGCGACGCCGAAAATCTATGACGCAGTGGTTCTGGCTGAAGATATCTATCAATT
>CBDUWK010000231.1:0-4623 GCA_965370905.1 uncultured bacterium
GAGGATGTGTTCACATTTCCTTCATGAAGTTTTTATCTATTTCATCTTGAATTAGTTCTTGGTGTTTGCGCTCTTCGGCCGCGAGGAATTCGAACATTTGACGGGACGATTCATCAGTGAATAGCTTGGCGGTAGCGAGGTAGAACTCCTCAGCTCCCTTCTCGCGTTTCAGGGCTAATTGCAGGGCTTCTTGGGGTGTCATCGTTGTATCTACCATTTATTCTCCTAACTAGTTTCATATACAGCTTTCAGCGAAATATAAATAAAACCCCAGCGTTATGCAAGGGATTTTTTCATAGGGTTGGATCGGCTTTTCTTAAAACTGCTCAATTAACTCCAGCAGCTCCTCATTCGAAGGCATGCCGCGCTTGGCGTACCGCACAATCCCTTTCTTGTCAATGATATAGACTGTTCGTTGGGTACCTTTGGGTTCTTTGTTTGCACCGAAGGCTTTAATAACCGCGCTGTCTTCATCAACCAGAAGGGGAAAGTTGAATCCATTCTTATCGCTGAAATTCTGGTGGGATTTCAAACTGCCGGAATTTACGCCGAACACTTCAGCGTTCAGCTCCGTAAAGGACGTCAGATCGTCCCGAAAAGCTGACAACTGTCTCTTTCAGCCAGAGGTGCTGTCTTTGGGATAGAACGCCAAAACCAAATGCTTCTTACCGCGGTAATCCTGGGAGCTGATCACCTCACCACCCGTGCCTTCCAATTGGAAGTCGGGTGCTGTTGATCCAATCGGTAGCAAATCTGGCATTATTCACTCTCTCAAAATGTTGAGTGATGTGTCATCAAATTAATGAACGCAGCAGCTCGAGGTTGCGTTTGAAATCGTCTTCGCCGCCGGGCGTTTCCAGCAAACCAGGTAAGTTTTCAAAGCGAGGATCGTTCAGAATCCGTTTGAACAGGTCAATGCCAATGTGCCCCTGGCCAATTTGTTCGTGGCGGTCGACGCGGCTGGAAAGGGGCTTCTTGGAATCGTTCAGGTGGAAAACTCTAAGATTCTCGAAACCGATAACGTCACCAAAACGCTTCCAGGTATCTGTATAACCATCCTTTGTCGCTAAATCGTAACCTGCCGCGTACATGTGACAAGTATCGACGCAGACCCCGATTCGGTTCTGATCCGTAACCTTTTCTCGCATAGCTGCGATCTGCTCGAATTGATAGCCCAGGTTGGTTCCCTGACCAGCCGTAGTTTCTAAAAGAGTCATGACTCGAAAGTCAGGGGTGCGTTCGTGGATGATGTCGAAACTCTCGGCAATTTTGGCAATACCCCAATCTTCCCCTTTACCTAAGTGGCTGCCGGGATGGGTAACAACAAAGGGAACCTCCAGCGCTTCAGCGCGTTCCAACTCGTCCACAAAAGCATCCCGGGACATTATCAATTTATGCGCGTCTGTGGCACAGAGGTTAATCAGATAGGAATCGTGTATGACCACGGGAGAGATGCCAGTCTCTTTTAAATTTCCCTTGAATCCGGACACATTGTCTTCAGTAAACGGCTTCGCCTTCCACTGAGTCTGGTTTTTGGCAAATATCTGGATGGCATCGCAGCCTATCTTCTGTCCGTTCAGGGGGGCATTTTGGACTCCGCCAGCTATGGAAACATGAGCGCCGAGGATCATGTTATTTCAGCCACCATTGGGGAGGATCATCTTTGGGGGGCGCACCAGGACCCTGGATATCAGCCAAAAGGTATTCCTTGTTGTAGACCATCTTGGTGCGGTCCCATCCGGCGATTTCGACTAACTGGGTATCCATGCGGATGGCATCACAAGGGCAGGCTTCAACGCAGTAGCCGCAAAAACAACAGCGCAGTATGTCAATTTCGTAGCTGGCAGGGTGCTTTTCGACCGTGGGATCAGGGTGCTCTTCAGGCACGATATAGATGCAATTGGTAGGGCAGATCGTTTCGCAGAGCATACAGGCAGTGCATCGTTCTGAACCGTCCTCCTTCTTGGTCAGACGATGGCGACCACGATAGCGGTGATGTATGGGACGACGTTCTTCTGGGTATTGATAGGTTACTGCTCCGCGTTTATCTTTCATCAATCCGAATATATGGGCTGTATGGACTATCATGTTGCGGACGAAATGCCCGGTTGTAAGGAGTAAACCCCTGATAACCTCTGGATAATAAATCTTTTCCCATAAACCCATTTCGACTTTCTGAACAGAAGTCTTGTAACTTACAGGCAGGTTTTGATAATTGATTTTAGCCATATTTATTGCCGATTGTTCAAATTTATTCAAATTAACCGGGATGTAATAAACCTCACTTTTGTATTAACCATTCCGCTTAATTCTGAGATTGTGGAGTTGGTAATGGGATTGTTGCAGCAGTAATTTCCAAATCTCTTAAGGTCTCCAAAACTACTTCAGCTACAACTCGGTTCCCTCTTTCATTCCAGTGCATGAGATCATGCGAATATAAATTTTCACCATACTCTTGAAAACGTTCATAAAAGATGGGATATAAATCTATAGCCGTGATATCCAATTGTGAGCACCAATCGAGGATTTTATTAATCCCATAAGGTGTGGTGTTGCTAGTTTCTGTCCAGCTACTATTGCTGGGGACTGTAACAAGAATCAGCTTGGTATTAAGTTTTTGGCATTCCTTTTGGAGTTCTCTCAGAATGTGGTGTGTGTTATCGCCGATAACCATAGAATCAGCCCATACCAGAAGTGAATCAAAATGCACATAGACCCGATCCATTCCTTCAATACCTAACTTCATCTGAGCCGGGTTCGGGTGAATCCAGTATTTCAGCGGTTTTATTTTGATCATTATATTATAAATACGGCGACCCAGTTCGGTCCAATCGCGTAGATAAATTACAGCTGATCGTATGAAATCTCTATCGGGAACCGGTACGTTCTCAAGTCGGTAAGAGCCATCCGAATCAAATTGAAGTAGAGGTTTCCCGAGACCGAAGGAAATTTTGCTCTCGTTGAAGGGGATATCATTGAGGCAGAAGAACAACACCCCTGCTTTAGGTTTTATTACTGCACCATATTGTTTTAAGAGCAGAAGTTCGTGATCGGTACTGTAAGCATCGAGACTCAAATTGTATGAATAATAAGTGGAGTCCATTGTTTGAAAAATCTCTGATGCTCGCTGGTGATCTTCTATCCCGTTACCGTACATATATGAATCCCCTAAAAATAGAATACGGCATTTGTCAGAGGCCTGCTCATAGGGCAAAAACTCCCTTCCTCGAAAACCCCACGAATTCATTTTAAATGGAATCCATCTGCGCCCGTACGGTAGTTCGCACTCATAGTTTTTCTTTCCTGCCCACCCTAAAGTATCGTGTTTCTCATACACAGTCGGAGGTGGCTTTAAAGGGCGATCATTGCTGGCCCTTAGAATCAGTTCAGTAACAAAGAGTGTTGTAACAATCACGATGATCGAAAGAGACAGTGAGAACAGAAAATTTTTCATGTTAACGTACAATATCCACTAAAAGAATATGTCTATCTGGATGAAACCGCTGGCTTTAATCACACGAGTAATATAATAGCTCCAGTGATTAAAATATTGAGCACTGCCAGGGGTAGAATACCCTTCCAGCAGAGGCGCATTAACTGATCGTAACGGAAGCGGGGCAGCGTCCAGCGGATTAGCACCTGCAACCAGCAGAAGAAGGCGATCTTTACAAAGAACGATCCTAATTGCATTAATACTACCACAAGGTGAGGCAGGTCAATTGCGCCTCCCCAGGGGAAACGGAAACCCTCTGCATAGAGCCAGGGAATATGGTAACCTCCAAAGAATAGCGTCGCCAGGAGAGCGGACATTACTATTATTTCGATGAATTCGGCAAAGTAAAACAGTCCGAAGCGAAGACCGGAATACTCGGTGTAGTAGCCGATAATTTCGGACTCACCTTCGGGCAGATCGAAGGGGACGCGCTTGGTTTCGGCAATGACCGCGGGGAAAAAGAGCAGAAATCCCAGGGGCTGATAGAAAACTCCCCATGCGGGCAGGAATCCGAACAAAAGTTCTCCTTGCTGGCGAACCATTTCGTCCAACTGCAAAGTGCCGAAGACCATGATTAGTCCTACCAGAGACAAGCCTACACAGACTTCGTAGGAGATCATCTGGGCGGCGGCGCGGATACCACCCAGCAATGAAAACTTATTGTTCGATGACCAGCCGGCAATGACAGTACCGTATATAGCCAGACCTCCGAAAGCCAGGATGAACAGGTAGCCGATATTGAGCTGCGCGACCTGTAGAGTTATTTCCAGTGAACCTATACGCAGGACGTCTCCGAAAGGTACCACAGCGAAGACGACGACGGCGGGAAAGAAGGCTATCATGGGCGCCAGGGTGTGCAGGAATTTATCCCCGCGTGGAGGGACAAAATCCTCCTTGAAGAACATTTTTATGCCATCTGCCATGGGCTGGAAGAGACCGATAATGCGCAGACCCAGAACGTCGGCGCGGTTAGCGCCGAGGCGATCCTGCATAACCGCGGATTGCTTGCGCTCCACCCAGGTCATAATGGCGGCGAGACTTACGAGGGTTAACAACACCCCCCAGATTTTAGCTAAGATTATGGTGGTTTCGAGCATAGGGTTATGATTTTTCTATTTTCTCTTCTTGTG
>CBDUWK010000232.1:0-4603 GCA_965370905.1 uncultured bacterium
CGTTTAATTCTTTTACTAATATAGCGTTCACTCTTCCTTTTGAATCGCAAGTTCGCTTGGACGTATATAATATATTAGGAAAGAACGTCGCTGAATTGATAAATCAAACCTTACGAGCGGGTGAACATGAGGTTGTTTGGAATGCAAAGAGCGTTCCCTCTGGTGTTTACCTGGTTAATATGAATGCCGCAAAACAAAGCGTGATAAGAAAAATCGTGCTGCTAAAATAGTTTTAATCGATATAAGTAAATAGCAGAATCAAGAAAACGACTAAGCGATAAACTAAAGAAAAACTCAAATCAACCTTAAAAAAGGAGGCAGAAATGCTGAGAAAAACTATCTGGATTTTTATGTCTGTCGCGTTACTCTGTGTGATGCAGACAGGGGCGAATGAACTCGGTTCAACACCGTCAACCGCTAAATATACCGCGATTGACAATGCCGCGATTCCCGGCAATCCTGATCCCGGGACTGATCAAACCGATAGCACCATCTTCTTAGATGACTTCGAATCAGGACAGGGAGATTGGACTTTCGTAGATGCCACTGTGGTTGGAGCTAAGTGGCATATTAATGACTACAATGGCTATAATAGCACCAACTCTTGGTGGTGCGCTGATACTGTGATTGGTGGTTATGACAATCACTGGTTGCAATATTTAGTTAGCCCTTCGCTTAATTTCAGCTCCGTAACCAATCCCGTTCTTACCTTCAAGCTGTTTCATGCTCTCGAACTTCTATCTGGTGGCTACCCTCCTGGCTACGATGGCTGGGATGGCGCCAATGTTTGGGTATCGACGGATGGTGGTGGAAGATGGACGGTCATTACCCCAACCTTCCCTGCTTATCACTGCACGAGCCTCTACAGTTTTGGTTTTGAATGGGGCATGGGCGAAGGGATCGCCGGATGGACCGATATGTCTGGCGGTTGGCTGGATGCAGAATTCGATCTTTCCGCCTATGTAGGTCAATCCAACGTTATGATCAGATTTGCCTTCTGCAGCGATCCTGCTGAAAGTACTGTCAACAATCCCTCCATTTTCGGATTATTCGTGGACGAGATCTCAGTGGATGACGGTGGCAATAACTTGATGTATAACGATGCTGACGGTATTGCAACTCCATCCGAATTCACCTTCGATGTGGGAGGAACTTCGGGCGATTACTGGGCTTTGATCGATTGGGAATCGCACACTCCCACTCATAGTATGAATTGCGACATTGCGGGGCACTATAACCTGTCGGATGCACTGGTTAGTCCTTGGCTTGATATCCCTGCAAATGTCAACGTCAAGTTCCAGTTCTGGCTCTGGTGTGATATGCCCGACTTTACCGGTAGTGGAGGACCTTCCCTGGAGGATTACTATCATGTCGAAATATCGACTGACGAAGTAGTATGGGAGACTATCTTCTATGACTATGGTGACGTCACCCGGCCGGGAGGTACTGGATGGGCGCTGTACGAACCGGGTATGCCCTTCAACGGAAATATCGAAATGTCGCTCTCGGACTGGGGTGGTGAGCAGGTCAAACTGCGCTGGCGCGTAACTACTGATGACGATGATAACGGCGGTGTCGGTACCGGTCTTTATATCGATGACGTTGAATTGTTCATCACCGGTCTCGACAATGACGTTGCGGCCAAGAATATGATAGTTCCTATGCCGACTTCAGCTTACTTCGACTCCATCCACTGTTCAGTGGAGCTGCATAATGTTGGCAACCTTGACCAACCCTCAGTGCCCGCTTTCTGGCGATTCACACCTGGTGCATTCACACCGTTGGCTCCCTGGGCTTCAATTCCGGTGCTGAGCTATGTCACCAAAGAGTTCTATTGGGTTCTTCCTACCCCGAGCAGCTACTTCTTGGATGCCTATACAGCACTGGGTATCGACGAAAATCTCATGAATGATACTACCCAAGCGGGAATGGTTGAAATTACCGCTGAAGACGTCTTCGAATTCGGTTACGACGGACGCGAGTATAGTTTCGAGGCGCCGGTCTACCAATTCAACTATGAAACCGGAGAAGGTACATACATCCTTTATACACCCGAAGATGATGGCATCGACATCAACTTGGACGGTGTGGAGCTAAAAGCTCTCTTTGGAGACGTAGGCACCATCCGGATTCACATTTTGGAACCTGGTACGCCCACAACACCTGGTCCTGAAGTTACCAACTGGGAAGCGAACGTCTCTATAGTTCAACCGAACTGGCAGACATTTGATCTCGCCGGGGTGAACTTCCTGCAAAACACGCGCACCGATTTCTGGGTCTGGTACGAAGTCTTGAATGATCTCGGAACACCGCACCTGCTGGGTTGGGATGAGATTTCACCGCAGGCTGTGGGCCATTTCTTCAACGACTTCGGCTCGGGTATGAGTGCATCTGATTTCGACTTTTTCGCACGCGCCGTGTTCTCACCTTATGTGGGTGTCAAGGATGGCGCAGCAAATGCACAACCACTCGAATTCGCGCTGCAGCAGAACACCCCTAATCCCTTCAACCCGGTAACGTCTATCGAATTCTCGCTGGAAAAAGCCGGTAATACCAGACTGATGGTGTTCGACTTGATGGGACGCACGGTTGCCGTTTTAGCTGATGGCAATTACACTGCAGGTTCACACCATGTAACTTTCAATGCAGAGAACCTCTCCTCAGGCGTCTATGTTTACCGCCTCGAGGCTGATGGCAGATCACTGGAAAGAAAGATGCTCTTCCTGAAATAATTCGGGAGCACACAAACCAATCAGGGGCATGCAGTGCATGCCCCTTTTAATATCATCAATTGGAAAGACACACATGTGCTATTTTGAGTTATAGTAAAAATCCCTTGTATTTTTCGCATCTTTTTTTATCTTTATAAGATTAATATAAATTCATCAATTGTGACGTTTGTCTGCGCTACCCAAGGAGGTTGGATGTTACCCGGAGAGAAAAAGTATCCTCATATATTTAGCCCCGGTCATATCGGGAAAATGGAGACCAAAAATAGAATAAAATATGCCTCGACCGAAACCAATTTCAACTACGGAGACGGCTTCGTAGCGGAAAAAGAGGTCGCTTATATGGAAGCGCAGGCTCGCGGCGGAGCGGGCATAGTAACCACACAGGGCGCTTACACCGACCCTGTGGGTGAAGGCAAAGGTTACGTCGGTATGATGGGCATCTGGGACGATAAGTTCATACCTGGCTTGAAGAAGATTGCCGATGTGATCCGCAAATACGACGCAAAATCCGTTCTGCAGCTCATGCACTGCGGTCGAGTCGGCGGTGTAGAACTGGAGTACACGGTAGGCCCCTCACAGGTACCGCAGCGCATCCCCCGTTTTCGCGAGCCGAAGGAAATGACAATAGAGGATATTCATGAGTGCATTCAGCAGCATGTTCAGGGCGCCGTCCGCTGCCAGGAAGCGGGCTTTGACGCTGTCGAAATTTCAGGTATTGTCGGTTATCTGGTTTCCAACTTCAACTCCAAATATACCAACCAGCGCACAGATGAATATGGCGGTCCTGTCGAAAACCGGGCTCGTTTTGTGCGCGAAATAATTGAGGGAATCCGCAAAGCCGTCGGCCCTGATTTTCCTATCATAATTCGCCTCTGCGGTGAAGAACTCCTCGATGACAGAGGTGGCAACACCCCTGAAGAATGCCTCGAGATAATAAAAATCGCCGAGCGTGCCGGTGTAGATTGCCTCTCTGTGACGGTCGGTTGGCAGGAATCGGCGGAGACTGTCATCAGCCGTGATCGACCCATGGGGTCCTGGCTCTACATAGCGGAACGCATGAAGGAAAATTTAAACGTTCCCATTTCCATGGCTTACAGACTTTTCACCCCGGAAATACCTGATCAAGCCATCGCTGAGGGGAAATTGGACTTCTGGGAGAGCTGCCGGGCTATGATAGCCGATCCCTTCCTGCCGACGAAGATATTGGAAGATAGACAGCGGGAAATCATCCCCTGTATGGCCTGTAACATCTGTCTGGCTCGCCTTTTCCGGGATGCTGAGCTAAACTGCATGGTCAGACCTTCTCTGGGGCATGAAACCGAACCTGAATTCGGGTTCTATGGATTTGCCAAAGCGGAGACATCCAAAAAAGTATTAATTGTTGGCGCAGGTGTAGCTGGACTGCAAGCTGCCTCCGTAGCCGCACAGAAAGGGCACGACGTCACGGTTTACGAAAAGGCCGATAAAATCGGTGGCCAGTTGGAAGCAGCTTCACACGGTCCTGGTGGCGACGAAGAATTCATGCGCCTGATAAATCATTTGGCGTATATAACTGAAAATAATGGCGGTAACATCGTTACAAATCAAGAGGTTACAAAAGAATTTATAAAAGAGCAAAATCCCGACGTTACTATCATCGCCACCGGAGCTCTGCCAGTAAGACCCGATGTTGCCGGTGCAGATTTGCCCCATGTGGTTAGCTGCCTCGATGTCATGAGGAGTGGGGTGGACCTCGGTGAAAAAATTTTAATCCTCGGCGATATAGGTGTTACCATATCCACTGCCCTGTATATTCTTGACCGTTTCCCTGAAAAAGAGGTAAGCATTTTATCGGAGATAAAAAAGATTGGTCGCGACGTAAACCCATCCTA
>CBDUWK010000233.1:0-4603 GCA_965370905.1 uncultured bacterium
GAATTGAGCGGTTTGATTTAAACCCACTTCTTTATTACACAATCCCACAATCTGCTCAAGGCGTTTCTTGGTCAGAAGCTCGTTGAAATATTTTTCTGCTTTAACATCGTCTGGCAGTATCTTATTGAATATGATACGTCCAGCGCTGGTTTCGATAATCTCGCCATGAATTCTGACGTTTATGGGTGCATGAAGGCTGATCAGGTTATTATCTAAAGCCACTATTACCTCTTCCGGACCAAAAAAGGTGCGGCCGCTTCCCAAATCATTCTTCCTCGCTTTAGTCAGATAATAACAGCCAAGCACCATGTCCTGAGACGGTACGGCAATGGGGCGTCCGGAAGCCGGGTGAAGAATGTTTTGTGTCGCCATCATGAGGATGCGCGCTTCAATTTGAGCTTCGTATGACAGGGGGATATGCACCGCCATCTGGTCACCGTCGAAGTCGGCGTTAAACGCGGAACATACCAGCGGGTGCAGTCGGATTGCTTTACCTTCGATCAGAATAGGTTGGAATGCCTGAATACCCAGCCGGTGCAAGGTGGGAGCGCGATTTAATAGTACGGGATGATCCTGAATGATTTCCTCGAGGATCCCCCAAACAGAGTCATCCTTGCGTTCCACGAGACGTTTGGCCGACTTTACTGTCTTGGCAAATTCCTGCTCTATCAGTTTGCGGATGATAAAAGGTTTGAAGAGTTCGACGGCCATATCTTTGGGAATACCACAGGTGTGCAACTTCAGTTCAGGTCCAACTACGATCACTGAACGGCCGGAATAGTCGACGCGTTTACCAAGTAGATTTTGGCGAAAACGACCTTGCTTGCCCTTCAGATTATCTGAAAGTGACTTTAGGGGTCGGTTGCTGTCAGAACGAACCGCGACGGATTTCCGTCCATTGTCGAACAGCGAATCTACCGCCTCCTGGAGCATGCGTTTCTCATTCCGCAGAATAACTTCCGGAGCCTGGATTTCAATGAGCCGTTTA
The DNA here is from genome assembly GCA_965370905.1 of uncultured bacterium. Classification (GTDB taxonomy): domain Bacteria; phylum Electryoneota; class B3-LCP; order B3-LCP; family B3-LCP; genus JALGVT01. Next base: position 989 of record CBDUWK010000233.1, read on the forward strand.
AGGCGGTTGTTGCGAATGATTACACGACGGTAGAGATCGTTCAGGTCTGAGGTAGCAAAACGTCCGCCTTCGAGTGGTACGAGGGGGCGGAGATCAGGCGGCACCACCGGAACTACGGACATAACCATCCACTCAGGACGGTTGAAACTGCTGTCTTCCCGGACTTTAAAAGCTTCGATAATGCGGAGCTTTTTAATGGCGTCGTTTTTTCGCTGGATGGAAGTCTCATCTGTAACCTGAGTTCTCAATTCCGTGGAGAGCTTCTCAATATCGACTTGCTCCAACAAATCGTAAATTGCTTCACCACCCATCTTGGCGATAAACTTGTGTTTATCATCATCCGCAAGTTTCGTACTTTCCTCACCCTGTTCGGTAAGGATGCGCTGGTAATCAGATTCGGTAAGTAGATCCTTCTCACGTAACCCTGTGTTTCCGGGGGACACAACCACATATGATTCGTAGTAGATGATACGTTCAAGATCTCGCACCGTCATGCCCAGAATATAGCCAATTTTGGAGGGCAAAGAGCGGAAGTACCAAATATGGACGACGGGCACAGCCAGAGTGATGTGTCCCATGCGTTTGCGCCTGACGTCTTTGCGCGTGATCTCAACGCCGCATCGGTCACAGGTAATGTCGCGGTAACGGATACCACGATATTTCCCACAATGGCACTCCCAGTCCTTCACGGGGCCAAAGATCTTTTCGCAGAACAAACCCTCTTTTTCAGGTTTGTAGGAGCGATAATTGATGGTCTCCGGCTTGGTAACCTCGCCTCTCGATCGTTCCAGAATCGTTTGCGAACTGGCAAGATTTATCGAGATACGTGTGAAGTTTTGGTGATCTTGTTCGTTTGGTCGTATGTTCAACATAGTTATGACCTCATAGGGTTAATTTTCGGATTGACGTTAAGAGTCCTCTTATTCGAGCTTAATGTCCAACCCGAGCCCTTGAAGTTCGTTTATTAATACATTGAAGGATTCCGGTACGCCGGGCACTGGGAGGTTCTCTCCCTTTACAATTGCTTCATAGGTTCTGGCTCGGCCTTCTACATCGTCAGATTTTACCGTAAGAATTTCCTGTAGTGTAAAAGCGGCGCCATAGGCTTCTAAGGCCCACACTTCCATTTCTCCGAAACGCTGCCCGCCGAACTGAGCTTTTCCGCCGAGCGGCTGCTGAGTTATCAGAGAATACGGACCTATGGAGCGCGCATGTATCTTGTCGTCCACAAGGTGGGAGAGCTTCATCATATAGATGTATCCCACGGTAACTTTTTGATCGAAAGTATCGCCGCTACGGCCATCATAGAGGGTAACTTTTCCGGAAGGGTCAAGGCCTGCTTTTTCCAACTCAACCTTTACGTCGTCGAGTGTCGCACCATCGAATACAGGTGTGGCATAGTATTGATTCAACACTTTTCCCGCCCAACCGAGGGAAGTTTCGAATATCTGACCGATATTCATACGTGAGGGAACACCGAGCGGATTCAGGATAATATCTATTGGTGTCCCATCAGCTAAGAAGGGCATATCCTCCTTGCGAACGATCTTGCCAACCACACCCTTATTTCCATGTCGACCAGCCATCTTGTCACCAACGGAAAGCTTTCTCTTCTTAGCTATATAAACCTTGGCAAGCTGGACTATTCCGCTAGGGAGATCATCGCCACCCTGAATCTTATGTTTCTCGTTGCGATATTCAACGGTTAAAGCATCCAAGTGATCTCCGAACTTTTCGAAGCATAGTTCGACAAGTTCATTGGTGGCGTTTTCAGTAGTCCAGTCGTAGGATGCCTCAAGTTTATCTAAGTCTACTTTATTGAGGAGTTCCGGGGTGAAAGATTGACCTTCCTGGACCAGGATATCCTCAAGGCTCTGGTCTCGGATAGCCCGCGTTTTCTTTCCCTTCAATATACCTGTAAGATCGACAAGGCGGGCTTTTTTCAGGTGATCGACTTCCAACTGGAACTTGCTCTCCAGTTCCTCAAGCTTTACTTTAGTTTCTCGGCGTGATTTTACGTCTTTCCGCTTACGGCTGAAGAGCTTATTGGCTATGACAACGCCATTCATGCCGGCATGCGCTTTCAAAGAAGCATCTTTCACATCACCGGCTTTATCGCCAAATATTGCCTTTAGAAGCTTGTCTTCAGGCGACAGGTCCATCTCCCCTTTAGGTGTGACCTTACCGATGATAATATCGCCATAATTAACCTCGGCGCCAACACGGATGATGCCATTTTCATCTAGATCTTTGGTTGCTTCTTCCGACACATTGGGGATTTCGCGGGTTAGTTCCTCTTCCCCACGTTTGGTTTCTCTTACTTGTAATTCAAGCTCTTCAATGTGGATAGAAGAGAATATGTCCTCAGAAACCATCCGTTCACTGACAATGATGGAGTCTTCAAAATTATAGCCATGCCAGGGCATAAAAGCTACCAGGACATTCCGACCGAGCGCGACTTCACCTTTTTCAATGGCACAACCGTCGGCCAATGTGTCACCTTTACGCACATGCTCACCTTTACGCACCGCCGGTTTCTGGTTTATGCAGGTATCCTGGTTGGTGCGCACGAATTTCTTCAATTTATAAGTTTTAAATTCTTCGCCGTTCTTTTTATTCTTGGCGGCATTGCCCTTTTGTTTTACCTTAACGACGATTGCGTCAGCGGTCACAGAAATTACAGATCCATCTTCCTCGGCTATAATCAGAGCTTTGCTATCCAGGGCGGCCTTCCCCTCCATTCCGGTACCGACTATGGGCGTTTCCGGAACGAGCAGAGGGACTGCCTGTCGCTGCATGTTCGAACCCATTAAGGCGCGGTTGGCATCATCGTGTTCAAGGAAGGGGATCATGGCTGCAGCTACCGAGACGATCTGGTTAGACGATATGTCCATATAATGGAGATCGCTGGGTGGCACGACGGGGAATTCACCCTTATAGCGGGACTTGACTCGGTCGCGTATAAACTCACCCTTTTCTGTGATCGGTGCGTTTGCCTGTGCAATCACATGCTTATCTTCATCGTCGGCGGTGAGATACTCGATCTGTTTGGTAACGCGACCATTTCTCACTTTCCGGTAAGGTGTTTCGATGAATCCAAGTTCGTTAATACGCCCATACGTGCAGAGGGACGAAATTAGACCGATATTCGGACCTTCCGGAGTTTCGATCGGACAAAGACGACCATAGTGAGTGTAATGAACGTCACGAACTTCAAATCCGGCTCTTTCCCGAGTCAGACCTCCGGGCCCGAGGGCGCTCAAGCGGCGTTTATGCGTCAATTCCGTCAGGGGGTTGACCTGATCGAGGAATTGCGATAATTGATTGGTGCCGAAAAAGGTATTTATCACCGAGCTGATGGTACGAACGTTGACCAGATCCTGGGGTGTTAATTGTTCAGAATCACGTAGATTCATGCGTTCTTTGATGGTTCTGGCCATCCTCGAGAGTGCCACGGAAAACTGGTTCGCCAACTGTTCGCCGACAGTCCGGATGCGACGATTCCCCAGATGGTCGATGTCATAGGGCGGGTATGCGTCTTCGATAGCAACGGTGATGGATTTGCCGCCCAGATCTGGAAATCCGGTGACGGGTTCTTCGGGAGCCTCTGTCTCC
>CBDUWK010000234.1:0-4598 GCA_965370905.1 uncultured bacterium
TGATCCGGAATCCAGCAGGGGCGATCCCGGTCAGCCGGGATCGCCCTTTATTCTCTTAAATTTACATAAGGAGGGCTGCAATGAGGGAGAATATTAGGAAATGTTGCGAAAATAACTTGATATACTAGCTCAGTTTTTATATATTTCTGTCCCCTGAAGGAAGTGCCAACATGCATTATATTGATATTATCATACTGGTTATAATAATTGCCTCAGCCGTTGAAGGTGGTTTCCACGGTTTTGTTTACGAAGTCTGTTCGCTTTTCGGCTTGATTGCAGGATTTGTACTGGCCTTGCAGTTCTTCAGTGAAGTGGCTGCCTATCTTACCTTTATACCTCTGCCGCTTTGGATATTGAAGATAGTATCTTTCCTGGTGATTCTTATAGCCACGAATGTGTTGTTCAGGCTCCTGGGCAAAGGCTTACGAAGTCTGTTGCGAAAAATTTTCATGGGATGGCTCGACCGCATAGTGGGTGCAGTTTTCGGATTAATTAGAGGCGCATTTGTGGTTGTGCTGATAACCATGATCCTCTTATTGACGCCACTTAGATCGGTACTGAAGAAACAGGCTCCCGATACAGACTTCCTCAAACCATCCATTGACTTAGTTAAACCGCTCATGGAAATGCTTCTGGATAAACGCCCCTCATTACCCGAAAGCATATGAAATCGAAAGTATTATAAATCATTGAAATCCGCCTGCCGGCGGATTCATTGTTTAGCGCCAATTATTAAGCGGCCGTCATGCAAGAAACCTTCGAACTCTTAGAATTAAGCCGTGTCCTTGAGATCTGCTCACAGGAAGCTTCATCAGAGTTGGGAAGAGAGCGTCTCCTCCAGTCAAAACACTTGCATGATGCTGATAGTATCCGCCGTGAACTTGATCTCGTCAGCGAAATGGTTCGCCTGCTGGCAGTCTCGTCGCTGCCTATTAGTGGTCTCAGTAACGTTTCATCGACACTGGAAAAAATTGCTCCTGAAGGTGGTACGCCCGATCGTGCTGAATATTTACCCCTGGGAGATCTGCTTTCGGCTTCAACTCGGATTAAGAAATTTGTTGCTTCGCAAGATGATGCGCTGTCACAGCTGAAATCTGTCGCATCCGGATTAGAAGATTTCAGCCAGCTTTCTCAAGCTATAGAAAATATATTCGATCCCTCTGGTGAGATTCGTGATGACGCCAGTCCTGAACTGAAGCGTATACGCAAGCAGATGCAAACTGAAGCCCGCCGACTGCATGATATGACTGAGAGGATGTTTAAACAGTGGCAGGGACAGGACTTCACTCAGGCGGATTCCTTAGCTTTCAGAGAGGGAAAACTGCTCATTCCCGTCAAGGCAGAGCATCGGGGACGCGTTCAGGGAGTGGTGCAAGACGAATCGTCCACAGGTGCAACTGTTTTCGTGGAACCTCTGGAAGTAATTGAGATTGGCAATGCGATTCGTAGATTAGAGAGTGAAGAGCGGCGGGAGGTGAACCGTCTGCTTTCTGAACTATGCGGTTTGATAAGGGAAAGACTACCGGAAATTAAATCGTCTCTGGAAATTCTCACCCGGATAGATCACCTATATGCGCGTGCTCGTTTTGCGGAACGTTTAAACTGCACCTCACCCCGAATTACGGAAGCGCCTCTCATCAAACTGAAGCAGGCGAGGCATCCACTTTTAGCCCTGAAAGAGGGTGTAAAGGTCGTTCCGCTGACGCTCACTCTGGGCGAATCAGATGGCAACATCCTTATTATTACCGGACCTAATGCAGGTGGTAAAACTGTAGCCCTGAAAACGGTCGGACTTCTCTGTCTGATGGCTGCATGCGGTCTGCACGTTCCCGCTGGAGAAGGAACTGAATTACCAATGCTATCATCCATCCACTGCGACATCGGTGATCCTCAATCACTGGAACAGGATCTCTCCACCTTTACTTCACACTTAAAAAGGTTGAAATGTGCCTTGGAAGATGACCAGGAAACCAAATTGGTTCTCCTGGATGAACTGGGAGCAGCCACTGATCCTGCCGAAGGTACAGCTATCGCAAAGGCTGCCTTACTAGAATTCAGACGGCAGGGCGCCTTGGTAATCGCTACCACACACCAGGGAACTTTGAAGGTCTTCGCACACGAAACTGGCGGCATTTTCAATGGCAGCATGGAATTCGACGCGGAAACCCTGGAACCGACATTCAAGTTCCGACCCGGATTGCCAGGGAGTTCCTACGCTCTGGAAATTAGCGCTCGAGTGGGATTGGATGAACAGATTCTCAACGAGGCAAAGGAATTTCTCGGTGAGGAGAAAACACAGTTGGAAGATCTGATAGCCCGACTGAATGAGTCTTTGCGCCAATCGGAGGAAGCCCGTCGGGGTGCAGATCTAAAGCAAGCTGAATTGAGAGCATTGAGTAAATTATATTCAGAGCGCTTAGTTGAGTTGAAGATATCGGAAAAGGAGAAGCTCAAGGAGGCGGCAAGAGAAGCTAAGGCGATCTTAAGCGACGCCAATAAGCGCATCGAAGCAGCAGTGAAGGAGATAAAAGAGACACAAGCTGCTAAAGCAACCATTAAAAAAGCTCACCACTCCATAAAAGATGAGAAAGCCAAAGTAGACCGAATAATCAAAAAGGGTGAGAAGACGGAAATTGATAAACGACACTGGACTGGTAAAAAGGACGACTGGGTTAAGATAGAGGGATTGAAGCATCCGGTACGGGTATTATCCATCCGGAAGGATGGTGGGGAGGCAAAACTTGAAGTCGGCGGTGTGCACATCTGGATGGATACTAATAGACTGCAAACCGTACCAACACCTGAAAAAATTACAGAAAGCGCCCAGGTGAAGATTTCCGTGTCTTCATCCGGGGGTAAACAATACGAACTGGATTTGCGTGGCATGATGGCCGATGAAGCGGCTTATACCCTGGAAAAATATCTCTCCGACTGCGCCATTTCCGGCTGGAAGAACGTGCGCATAATTCACGGTAAAGGGACCGGAGCTCTGAGGACGAGGGTACAGCAGATATTGAAAACTTATCCCGGCATTAAATCCTTCCGCTTCGGCCGTCCGGAAGAAGGAGAGTTCGGTGTCACCGTGGTTGAGTTGGAGTAGAAGAGATTAATATTAAACACTGATAATTACCTGAAATTACGCTTTAGCAATTTTTTGCTTTTGTTTTCAGGGGTGATTTTGTATATTAGGGGGGGAGAACGAGGTTGGGGGATGGGTGGCATGCTTCTGGTCCTTAAGGGACAAAGCATGTAAACTCAGACCCGAAAATCTGCGAAATCCTATAATCTGCGCAAATCTGCGATTCTGACAAAATAATTCCCGTAGTCGGGCCGGCCCCTCAGCCCGACAGAAACAAAGGCTATTTGTATCATGTTCGAAGTCGACCCCGAAACCTATCGCTATTTCTTCTCCGCCAGCGCGCAGGTATTCGCCGCGATATTCGCTGTAGTAGCAATTGCCTATGGGTATAGGCTAATGGACCTTCAACGTAAATATGATGAAATACAGAAAGAGAAAGTTGGGAAGGCTTTTACGTATAAAGACTCAGATTTGATTAATGGGAATTACGTAAGAGAGTTTATAGGAGGTTCGGGTTCAATTCAATCACTTCGTGATAATATTTTAAATTTAGATATTGGTACCATAGAGGCAATACTTAAAGCAATCATCAAGAGCTGCGATTCTCTTTTAACTGGAAATAATGGAAAACCAATTGGTAGACAGGGCATCACACCAAAGGAAATAGAAAAAACTCGAGAACAAGTTGAAAAAACTCTAAAGAGGTCAGATGAAATTGCAAAACTGCAGAAATCAGCAAAAAGTTCAGTTATTTTACCTGTTGTGTTTTCAGCGATGATGACTATTTATTCGCTTTTTATGTTATCTATACAGAATTTCGTTTTTAAGGTATGTCTATCGGGATTGATTATCTCAAGTGCTTTACTTGTCTTTTCTCTTTCATTGTTATTCATCACTTTAAAATTTATAAAATTATTCTCGGACAAATGATTTCACGAAACCGCTTAGGGATCGGTCTTGCGCCGTCCCTCAGCGAACTATGAGTGAAACTTATAAAAAACAACGACAGGGTGTCATACCTCTGGTCCTGACTTGTCGGGAAAGAGGCACACAGCAGGATAAATCGTAGGAGGTTACCATGAAAAAATTATACCCCTTCGTCTTATTGCCATTAATTCTTTGTGGTTGTGCTTACACCAGCCTCACCCGGCAATTCGTTAATAATTATTCCGAACAAGATTATTCCAAAGTGTTAGTCATAGCTAATTTCTATGACTTAAGTGTTAGGAGTTATATCGAATCAGCTTTTAAAAGAGAGCTAGCATATGCTTGTGGCAATGACTTAGAAGTTTGGAGATATTGTGATATATTCATGATGGGAAATGATATTTCACTTGCAGAATTTAATAAGGAAATAACAGGACGCCAAATTCACGCTGTGATTAGTATTTCTGAGATGGGAAGTGGAACTCAGTCAACCTATATTCCTGAAACAACACGAACGCAAAGCACAGCGACTATTTGGGGTAATACCATTAGATCTTCAAGTACTACTAAATCTTATGGCGGGTACTATATT